>CAZKTX010000006.1:0-28416 GCA_964555805.1 uncultured Rikenellaceae bacterium | reverse complement strand
AAAAAGTTGGCAGTTGGCAGCAGGCAGTTGGCAGGATTTGGAGCCCTGAGCCCTGAGCCCTGAGCCAGTAACCAGCAACCCTCTTTCGCTAAAGCTTCAGAGGGCAAAGCCAGTAACCAGTAACCAGAAACCAGTAACCAATAAACCTCAAACAAATGTCAGGTATTATCCCAGGATATAACTATGACATCTTTATAAGCTATCGTCAGAAAGACAATAAGTATGACGGTTGGGTCTCTGAATTTGTGGATCATCTGAAAAGTGAACTTGAAGCTACTTTCAAGGATGAGATAAGCGTGTATTTTGATATTAATCCGCACGACGGACTCCTTGAAACCCACGACGTCAATGCTTCACTGAAGGAAAAGCTAAAATGCCTTATTTTCATTCCTGTCATTTCGCGGACCTACTGCGATCCGAAGTCATTCGCGTGGGAGCATGAATTCAAAGCTTTCGTGGAACTGGCTTCACACGATCAGTTTGGTCTGAAAGTGAGGCTCCCGAACGGCAATGTGGCTCTCAGAGTATTGCCGGTTCAGATCCATGAACTGAAAGCTGATGACAAAGCACTGGTTGAGAGTGTACTGGGCGGATTTCTCCGGCCGGTTGAATTTGTTTATGCCGAACCAGGTGTAAACCGGCCTCTCTCGCCGGGGGATTCGGAAGGTAAAAATATTCACAGGATTAGCTACCGCAACCAGGTCAACAAGGTTGCAAATGCAATTGATGAGGTCATTACAGGTCTGTTAAAGGAAGCGGAATCATTTTCTGAAGATAAGGAAACCGTGATTGGCCCCTCAGACTCCCTTGTGCCGGGAAGCCTTCAAAAGAAACGTTCTCTCAGGGGGGAGAGGAATAAAAGGGCATTTAGTCTGACTTCCCTGCTGATTGTCCTTTCATTGGCTGCAATTTATCTCTTTTCGGCCGGGAGCTCTCTGCCTTTCACAAAACGTGACTGGATACTGATATCTGATTTTGAAAATCTTACTGATAATCCGGTGTTCGACAAATCGCTCTATACCGCATTTTCTCTCAGTACGGGCCAGTCGAGATATATTAATGTTTTTTCGAAGGCAAGGATGATTGAGACACTGGCGCGGATGAAGATTGGCGATCAGATGTTCGTTGATGAAAAAACAGGGAGAGAAATGGCAATGAGGGAAGGGATCGGACTGTATATAGTGCCAAGCATCAGCGAGATAGGGAACAGATATGCAATTACGGCAAAAATACTTGAAACCAGGACCGGTGATCTTCTCAAATCGGAGGTGCTTTATGCAGCTTCAGAGGCTGAAATACTGCCCGTGATTGGCAAATTATGCAGGAAAATACGCAAGGACCTCGGGGAGTCAAGATATGATATTTCCTTGCAGGACAAACCTTTGGGTAAAGTTACAACGTCATCGCTGGAGGCGCTGAAACAATACTCTCTGGGTATAGAAAGTCATTTGTCAGCTGATTTCAAAGGCGCGAGGAATTACTATGAAAATGCACTCAGGATCGACACCGGATTTGTGGCAGCCAAGGCTTCCCTTGGTAACATTCTGATTCAGAAATTCAACGATCAGGGTGGCAAAAAGCTCCTTTCGGAAGCTATCCGGAATGCGGACAATCTTACTGACCGCGAAAAATATGGGATAATGGCCTTTCATGCCGAGCATGTCGAAAAGGATTATCTCAAGGCAATTGAAAACATAGAAGTTCTGAAAAGACTATATCCCGATGATCCGGTAGTTCATAACAACCTTGGCTGGTACAATCAGCAAATCAAGCGATATGACATTGCTTTGAAGGAGTATAAGGAAGCAGTAAGGATAAATCCTGATCAGGGACTTACATATTCAGGAATTTTATGGATCTATGGAGAATTCCTGGGAATGATTGATTCTGCACTGGTCTGGGGAGAAAAAATGATATCCGACAATCCTGAGAATCCATGGGGATACTTTTATTATGGTTCTGCATTGTTTTGCCGCGACAGCATTTCAAAAAGCATAAATTGCTTCAAGAAAGCCCTGGAACTAAATCCCGATTTCAGGGATGATCAGTTCAGGCTGTCTCATGCTTACCGTCAGATTGAAAATTACGATGAAGCTATAAAAGAGCTTAATAAAATCCTTGAAAAATATCCAGGAGATGCTTCGGCATATTATGATCTGGGTGTTAATTGCGAAGCATTGGGAAAATCGCAGGAGGCCAGGAACTGGTATCTTAAGTTCAGGAAAATTGCCCAGGATTACTGGATAAAGGAATTCCCTGATTATTATGGCACTTATACATCACTTGCTTCTGTGGCGGCAAGGCTTGGTGAGAAAGAATTATCCCAGCAGATGCTGCAGAAAGCCATTTCAATTGATTCAACACAGTATTTAAAGTTTGCAGAGGTACTTTGCGTTCAGGGCGATATTCCAGGGTCACTTAGATATCTGGAATCAGCCATTGATAACGGATACAGGGACCTCTACTGGCTGAAAGTCAGCGCTGACCTTTCAGCATTACGATATGATATCCGTTTCTGGAATCTTATTAACAGAATTGATAAGTGAAATGTCCAGTGTGATCCAGGGATATGAATACGACATTTTCATCAGCTACCGCCAGAATGACAACAGGCACGACGGCTGGGTAACCGAGTTCGTCGATCATCTGAGGGCTGAACTGGAGGCAACATTCAAGGAGGAGATAAGCGTCTACTTCGACCTTAATCCGCATGACGGACTCCTCGATTCATATGATGTTGATGAATCCCTCAGGATAAAACTCAGGTGTCTTATTTTCATTCCGGTAATCTCACGGACTTACTGTGATCCCAAATCCTTTGCCTGGGAGCATGAATTCAGGGCTTTCTTAAGACTGGCATCTGCAGACAGTCTCCCGCTGAAAGTGACCCTTAACAGCGGCAATGTGGCGAGCAGGATACTACCAGTGAAGATACATGAACTCGATCCTGAAGACAAGGAACTGATCGAACACGAGACCGGAGGTCCCCTCCGTTCAATTGATTTCATTTACAGGGAACCCGGAGTCAACAGACCCCTCACTCCGCTTGATGACGAACATAAGAACCAGTACGGGACAAGGTACAGGAACCAGATAAACAAAACGGCTAATGCAGTTAAGGAGATAATTTCAGCCCTTAATCCGGATCATATCCCGGTCATTAAGGAAAAACATGGAGCTAAAGAACCATGGGAAGAACCGGGAGTATTAAAGCGCGACTCCTTGCCGGTCAGCAGAAAAGCAAACTCATTCCGCCGTATCCTGTTCTCCCTGCTGGCAATTATGGCCGCTGCTGTACTTGTTTATACCCTGATCAGGTTCAGTGGTATAATGCCCGGACAAGGCGGAAGGAACGAGAAGTCAATTGCCGTTCTGCCGTTCCGGAACATCGGTTCCGATGAAAATAATCAATGGATAGGTGATGCACTTGCGGAAGAAGTCATATCTCAGCTTTGCAAGATAAGTGACCTGAAGGTAAGGCCACGGACTTCCGTAATTAAATACAGAGAAACTGCATCATCAATACCAGTCATAGGTAAGGAACTTGGAGCCAGCTATATTATTGAAGGAAGTTATCAGATATTTGGCGAAATAGTCAGGATAACTATCAAACTTATCAACGCGGGGAAGGATGAACAGCTCTGGAGCAATGAGTTTGAAGGTACCTGGAATGACATGCACACAATGCAGACAGATATTGCAATTAAGACTGCTTCATCCCTTCAGGCCGTGCTTACTCCTGAGGAAAAGGCAAGAATCAGGAAGGACCCTACCGGCAGCTCAGGGGCTTATAAAAACTATCTTAACGCAAATGTGCTTTCCGAGAATGCCCTGTTCTACCTTCTTTCAGGGAACAAGTTTATTGACTCGATAAGCTTCAGTGAAGCCATATCAATGTATGATATGGCTATTAAGGAAGATCCCGGCTTTGCACTGGCATATGCCAGACGGGCAATTGCAAGGTCGTGGGGTTATCACGCAGGACAGCTTGATGCTTCACATATCGAAAAATGCAAGGCTGATGCAGGCAGGGCGCTGGAGCTTGACAAAGACCTGGCCGAAGCATGGGTGGCTCTTGGATTCTACAACTATTATTGCATCGGTGACAACTATGAAGCTCTTACTGCTTTCAGGAGGGCTTCGGAGCTTGCTCCGGCAAGCTATCAGCCTTTGTTCTACATGGCAATGGTCTATAGAAGAATGGGCGAGTGGATAAGGTCACAGGAACTTATCCGAAAGGTTATTGATGAAGAGCCAGAGGATGCTCTTATACTTCTTAATATCGGTACTTCCTATGCCTACATGCATAGTTTTGACACTGCAATTTCATTCTTTCAGAAAGCTTCCCGAATAATGCCGGAATGGTCGGGGCCCTACACAAATCTCATCGAAACCCTGATACTTAAAGACGGAAATACGATCAGGGCAAGAGAAGTACTCGACACAATCATTTCAAGAACAGGAGAAAAACAGAAGTATTACAAGGTCCTCCTTCATATCTATGACCGTCGTTACACAGAGGCCCTGAATGAAGTAAAGGCATCTGCTGATGAGGATTTTAATTTTCCGGGACTGAGATTTCTGATGACCGGTCTTGTTTACAGCCTGATTGATAATGAGCAGATGACAAGGTCGTACTATGATTCTTCCCTGGTACTGTACAAAAAGCTTATAATTGAAAACCCCGAAGACTGGTATTCCTACAGCTGCAGCGGAATGGCCTATGCAGGTCTGGGAAACAGGACCGATGCGGTGATAGCCGGCAGAACAGCTGTGGAACTTGCAAGTGATGACTACCTGGTTAAAAATGACATGATTCTAAACCTTTCTAAGATCTATGCAATGAGCGGGGATAAGGCTGAAGCAATACGGGAAGTGAAATATCTGTTGAGGAACCCGTCCTGGTTCTCGGCGAATCTGTTGAAAATTGATCCGGTATGGGGTAATATTTATAATGATCCGGAAATAAGGTCCCTGATCCCAAAATGAACGTAATTCATATATGTTCCAGTGTTAACCATAAAAATGAAATGCCATGCCAAACGTTTCTGAAATGGAATTCATCAGGCCGTTTCCCCGGCCATTTGTCATGTATGCCATGAAGTTGCTTAAAGATGCCGGACTCAGTGATGCCCAGAAGCAAAGAATTGCTGCACTGATGCTTAGCCATCATAAAAAGTGCCTCAATGATGAAGCCAAATTCATTGACGCTCTTGTTAAAATTCTTGATATTCCTGTATAGCAAGTATTGAACCCGTCCGGTAATCCGGTACTTATTGTTGCCTTCGGAGAAGACGAAAACCTGGGGGTCGGTTATCTTATTTCAGCTTTGAGGGGTAAGGGCATCGAAACGGAGATGATCGATTTCAGGCAAAACAATGATGAGATTCTCACAGTAATAAGGAGGCAAAACCCGGTAGCCGTGGGCTTCTCTCTGATTTTTGAAGTATACCTTGATGAATTTGCCCGGCTTTTAAGGTTCCTCAGGCATAGCGGGATAGTTTGCCATTTCACTGCCGGAGGATATTATGCCAGCCTTCATCCTGAAGATCTCCTCCGGCTTATACCCGAAATAGATACGATTGTTCGTTTTGAGGGAGAGCACACTTTTCCTGAACTTGTTAATTGTCTCAGAACAAATGCTGACTGGAAAACAGTCAGGAACCTGGCATTCAGGGAAAACGGCCGGATTACGGAGACACCTCTCCGCGGCCTTGAAAAGGATATTGACAGCTTCCCCTTTCCGTTCAAAGGCAAATGCTCAAAGTATGCAATGGGAAAAAGATACTCGACAATTATTGCATCCCGAGGCTGCCATTATGACTGTTCTTTCTGCAATACGGGGGAGTTTTACAGGCAGGCCGGAGGACCCCTCAAACGGGTCAGAAAGCCTGAGTCGGTAGTGAGTGAAATGCATCATCTGTATTCAGAGAACAAATGCTCTGTCTTTCTTTTTCAGGACGATGACTTCCCGGTGAGAACTGCAGGCAGCGGGAGCTGGACAAAATCATTTTGCAATGAGCTGGAAAACAGAGGCCTGAAAGGCAATGTTATGTGGAAAATAAACTGCAGGCCTGATGAAATTGACCCGGATGCATTCCTTTTAATGAAACAACATGGTCTTTTTCAGGTTTTTATTGGTCTGGAAGACGGGACTGCCGAAGGATTGGCCAGGCTTAACAAAAGATTGACTGTCGATACAGCGCTGGACAGCATTAAGATTCTCAGGAAACTTGAAGTTGGATATGATTACGGTTTCATGCTGTTTCAGCCTGAAACGACATTTGCCTCACTCAGGGAAAACCTGAAATACCTGGAGCAGATATGCAGAGATGGTTATGCTCCGGTTACATTTCTGAAACTCATGCCTTACTTTGATACGCGTGTTGAGAAAGAGCTGCGGGAACAGGGCCGGCTCACAGGCAATCCGGGTAACCTCGATTATAATTTCAGAACCCGATCACTTGACGCATGCTGGGAAGCTGTGGGCGAATGCTTTGCTGAGTGGCTGTGGGGCAGGGGTGGTGTTGTTAACCTTGCGAAGTGGGTCCGAAATTACCTTGCCGTCGGTGATTTCTTCCGGGGTAGCGATTCAGCGATCGCCTGGTACCGGAAAAAATTCCGGGATACAATGGACAGGGGAAATATTTTCCTTGCCGCAAGCATGACTGAGTTGTTCGATTACTATGAATCAGACAACTATCTGAAAGATGAAGGAAAACAAAAAGAACAGATCAGGACCAGGGCAGAAAACATGAACAAACAACTTGGCAAATCGCTGAAGAAAATGCTCAAAAACCTTAAGAACTAAAAGATTAAGAAATAAGTCGTGCAAGTTATGCAAGTTATGCAAGTCGTGCAAGTCGTGCAAGTCGTGTAAACCTGCACGACCGCAAGACCGCAAGACCTTTCAGTTTTGCCCTCCTCTACAATCCCAGAACTTCTCTTCCCTGTTTGAAAACTATATCGACAGGAATTCCGGCAGCGTTTACCCTGTCGAGATCGCGGCGCAGGCTTTCGGTCATCACTCCGTCTCCTTCCACCCAGGATTTTGCTGTGTCATAGTCGGCGTCGCCCTGCACCTTCAGTATTTTCCCCACCATCGATTCCACCGCTTTCTTCATCTCCTCAAGATTCACCTTGTAATAGCCGTTGTCCTGGTAGACAAATGCCCCGTTGTCGGCAAAGTATTTAAGGGAGAGCATATTGGCCTTTCCATGCGCACTTGCTGCGCCGAACCGGCTCGAACGGAAAATCCCGGCAAAGAATGTGACATAGTTGTTCATCACTTCACCGCTTGTTATTTCGCCGGTCTCATAAAGCTTTGTTACAAGATAAAGGCCCATTATGTCGGCCTTTGCCTCCTCGAGCGAGGAATATTGTTCCTTCAATGCCTCCCTTACAGTGCCCTTTCCGTTAATTGTGTTCTGAACGCCCATACCATGAGCCACTTCATGGAAGGTTGTATTCTCGAAGAACGCATCAAATGTTATATGCTGTCGCTGGCTCTCATCAATCAGCATTGTGGCAATTGGCATGAGAATATTATCAAATTTCGCCTTCATTGAGTTTTTGAGCTGAAGCTTGCGGCTTCCGACTGCCAGATGTATCTCCGGATCATTTGGCAGATTGATTGCAATAGTCTTGCTTCCTGCGTTGCAGTCACCTGCATAATATATGGCATCATATACATTCATGTCTGCATCAATTCCTGGCTTTTCTGCCTTGTAGGCAGAATCGACCGGAAGGCCTTCCTGAAGTGCCGGAAGCATTGCATTGAATTTCTCGAGCTGAGCGCTCCAGACAGGATCTTTCACCAGGACGAATGCCTCATGGGCAGCTTTGTAACCAAACAGCTGATCTTCATAGGTTTCAATTGGTCCTGCTACAAAGTCAATATTCGACTGTTTCATTTCCATCCATGCAAAGTCGCTCGGCTGGTACTTGTTTGTGAGCAAAGCATCAGCCCGCAGTGTGAGGTACTTTTTCAGTCCGGGATCCCCGGCGAGTTCAGCCGCCCTGAGTATCAGACCTGCCGCCTTCGAATGCTGCTCCCGGAATGCCTCCGAATACGGCACAGAAACAAGTCTGCCCTCATTGTTCCTTCTTACAATTGTATAAAGGCTGTTTTTATCCGGATCGTTCCATTCTTCAAATTCCTTTATAGTCATGTCCTCAGGATAGAATTGTGCTCCGGGGAACTTCTGCCCGAATTCCGGAATAAAGGGAAGATTGTTGTTTAGCCTGTCCCATGGGCCGTAATTGATTTTCATATACTCCCTGGCGCTCTCATTTTTTACCTGAGCAAGCAGTTCTTCCTTGTCACCGTAAGCTTCCAGCCAGTAAATATCATCCATGATGGCTGCTGCATCAATCAGTAAACCAACAATTTCTCTTTCCTGGCCGGATAGCCAGCCAAGGTCGGTGGTTAGTGTCACCACTTTGAATCGTGCAAGATTGGCTTTCATTTCTTCTGTAAGTTTCTTATCCGCTGAATTGCATCCTGTCAGCACCGCCGCCAGGATGATCATAAAAAATCCTTTGACCTTCGTGTTCATTTTTACCGGGTTTTGTAATTAATTGCAAGTTAGGAAAAGAATTGATCAACTTAAGCATTTGACTTAAAGTTGGCAGTTGGCAGGAGGCAGTTGGCAGGCGTAATGGTGTAACGGTGTAACGGCGTTAGCCCTGCGCCCTGAGCCCTGAACCAGCAACCCTCCGGCCAATTTCATTCCTGATCAGTGCATTTGATGATTTGAACAATAAAAGCTATCTTTATCGGATCATTAATAATTTGAATTATGGGAAGATTAGGTCTGACGGAAATCATACTCATTCTGTTGGTTGTTGTACTTCTTTTCGGTGGAAGAAAAATACCCGAACTGATGAAAGGCCTCGGTCAGGGACTTAAGGATTTTAAGAAAGCCTCCAAGGTCGATGATGATACCGACAAGATGAAGGCTGAATCCAAAGAGGACGAGAAAAAGGTCTGAATACCATATCGTTTCAGGTAAAAAATTTATTGAATTACAATAAGCAGCTTATTGAATTACGATAAATTTTTGTTGTTATTTTCAGCTTAACCGGGTCATTCAAACTGCCCGGACTTCAGTCAGTTGTCAGGAATTCCGGAGCTTTCCGGTGTAAGGTTGCCTGTTCATAACTGTAAGCTATCTCAATAAGCAGCGGTTCACTCCATGCTCTGCCGAAAAACGTAATACCAACCGGCAGGTTTGAAATAAATCCCATTGGTACAGTGATTGCCGGGTATCCCGATATTGCAGCGAGCGAAGAGCTTCCTCCGATGAAATGATCACCCAGCACAATGTCGGTCTTCCACGCCGGCGATCCGGTAGGCGCCAGAAGGGCATCCAGATCATTCGAATCCATAATTTTGTCAATGCCTTCCTCCCTTGTGGCTTTAAGCATGGATTCAAGAGCTTTTTTAAATTCAGGTGAAGTAAGATCTCCTTTTTTGTCGGCCATCTCAAGGATTGTCTGATCAAAATACTTTAGTTCAACAGTATCGTTTTTGTTAAATTCAATAAGTTCAGTCAGACTCCTCACCGGGGCATTTTCCCCAAGTCCGGCGAAATATTTATTAAGTCCGTCCTTGAATTCGTACAGCATCACCTCAAAGGAAGCATCCTCATAGCCTGATCCGCGAGGTGCATCAACTTCTGTTATTTCAGCTCCCAACGCTGCCATATCAGCCACAGCCTTTTTAACAAGCTCGTCAACCCTGGCTGAATAGCCGGCTGAATTCCGGATCAGTCCGATTCTCTTTCCCTTTAGTCCGTCCTTCCTGAGAAAGACTGAATAATCGACAAGTGATTTTCCTTCCGATACCAGCGTAAGCCGATCCTCATTGTCAATCCCTGTAAGCGCCCCGAGGCATCTTGCGGCATCCTCCACTGTGCGGGCCATGGGTCCAGGTGTATCCTGTGTATATGATATCGGAATAATTCCTCTTCTGCTTATAATTCCGACTGTTGGTTTGATCCCGACGATTCCGTTGTTATTCGACGGACATACTATCGACCCGTTAGTCTCGGTACCTATTGCAACCATGCATAGGTTTGCAGAGACCGCAACTCCCGATCCTGAGCTGGAGCCGCAGGGATTACGGTCGAGAACGTAGGGATTTTTCGTCTGACCGCCGACACCGCTCCATCCGCTCGAAGACGTCATACTTCTGAAATTAGCCCACTCACTCAGGTTTGATTTCCCTATTATTATCGCCCCGGCCTCACGTAGTTTAGCGACTACCGGACTATCGGCTGCGGGGTAAGAATTCCTCAGCACGGTTGCGCCTGCCGTATTGGGCATAAGGTCGTGAGTGTCAATATTATCCTTGATTACTACAGGCACACCGAAAAGCGGACCTCTGATTTTCCCGGCTGCAAGTTCACTGTCAAGCTCAGCTGCAATCTTCATTGCATCAGGATTCAATATTATTATTGAATTCAATTCAGGTCCGCTTCTGTCAATCTGCTCTATCCTTTCAATGAAGGCAGAAACAACATCAGTCACAGTGTACTTTTTTTCGGAGTAGCCGGCCTGCAACCGAGATATTGTCATTTCAGTAATCCATGAAGCATCTTCTTTTTCGGCTGCCACTTGTTTTTCACGCCCCGTCTTGCATGAGGTGAAAATCAAAGCAGCACTTACAATTATTACCGGAATGAACTTTTTCTGAATAATTGTTTCCATTTGGCGCAAAAGGTTAACGTCCGTAAATAAACAGGAAAAGCAGGGGCAGCAAAACTCCGATTGCTGTAAGGACAGCTCCTCTTCTTGTTATCCCGTTTTTGCCCTTTATAAGGAAAAGACCGGTGACAGTCACAAACATCAGCGAAACACAAAAGATGTCACTGAAAAATTTCCACCATCTTCCGGGATTATAGTGAAGGAAGTTTATCTGGAAAAAGAGAGGCCGTTTGCTGATTCTCTCTATAGTCCCCTCACCTGTGCCGGTGTTTATTCTTACCGATCCGTTGTTTACGAAAATTGTAAGTATGTTACCTGATGGGTAGTAGAATGTTTTGTATTCCGGGTTTCCGGGAATCTTTCTGAGTATTTCGATTGCCGCAGCATCATTGAAACTCTCCCTCTGAACGGGGATATCAGTTGTGAAAGACCTGTTCTCAATAAGATAATTCGGATTCCAGTCGTTCTTGTGATTCAGGGCAATACCCGACAGTGCATATATTATTGTCATTCCGGCGATCAGATACCCTATATCGCGATGAGTAACCCTGTTGAATCTGTTAATGTTCATAAGAATAAAATTGAAAAAGGCCAGTCGGTGACTGACCTTTTAGTTAAGTTTTGCTGTTTTCCTTACTTTACAACTGTGTGCTTTGAATAGACCATCATAAGATCGGCAAGCGCGGTCTGTGCGGAAAGAGCTTTCTCGGTTTCGCATGTATCGGCTCCTGCCTGGGCCTGCATCGGGGCAGCTGTCATGGCTCCTTCTGCTTCATGAGTCTCACCTGCTCCGGCTTCCGGCTGCGTCAGCCTGCCTTCAACAATTACTTCACTACCAAGCAGTTCGGTAGGAAATTTTGGCATTTCTTCCCCCGCCTGAATGTAAAGCCTTACATCGGGGTCAGCGCCTGTAATGAAAAGTTTCTTTCCGCTGTGCAGGCAGACATGAACAACCTTGCCTTCAACGCTGATGTCCTTGCCCACATATTCTGACGGATTGGCGACCAATGATGCAAATTCAACCTTTACAGGGCCTTGCTCCTGGTTATTCTTTGCGACCTCTTTGTTTCCTCCTGTTCCGCAGGAGATCATAATTAACGCAACTAATGAAAATGCAAACAACTTTCTTATCATACTTCTTTATTATTAAATTATGGTTTCAGCATTGAGGCCGAAAGGTATAAAAAAAAAATCATATTAATCAAAAAGTCAGAGTTCCCATCCAGGACGGTATTCTCTCGTGAGGTATTGATTGGCTTCAGGAATGTTTGTTATCTTCAAGTTCGCGGAATCATATTCAACCCGCTGTTTTGCCCTGAGGGCTATTGCTCCGAGATTGATTGTTTCAGTTACCGGACCTGCAAGCAGGAAGCTTCCCGGAGCCTGCGAACCGTTTCTGAAAGCATCGATCCAGACGTTGTCGCCGGCGCCGCCTTCATCCTCACTGTTATAATTCTTTACTATGTGTTTCATTTTGGTTTCAGGGAGAAGCACAGGGTCCTCGCCTCTGAATCCGGCCAGGATTTTCCCCCTGTCGCCAACTATCATCATCCCCTCGCGCGGAAGTGATTTGCCAGCGGATCTCAGTTCATCGGGAACGAAAGGTTTAATGCCTCCGTCGTACCAGAAGAGTTCAAAGGGTGGAAGATCGGGCTGTGCGGCAAACTCGAAACGGATCATGCACGAAAGGGGGAAGGCGGCAGTGTTATTAACGCCAACCGCAACGTTTTCGCGAAGGGTGCAAGTTGTTGTGGCATTTGCTTCAGCGCTGAAGGCAGGCTTTTCTATACCCAGGGCAAGGAACAGGTTGAAGAGGCTGTAATGGCCCATGTCGGCGATGCTTCCTCCTCCGAAATCGTACCAGCCGCGGAATACAGCGTGGGTGAAAAAAGGATGATATGGCCTGTCGGGAACAGGCCCGAGCCAGAGCTGCCAGTCGAATCCCTTCGGAACCGGCGGTCTGTCGGCAGGAACCGATTGCCACTGCGGCCAGACAGGCCTGTTCGACCAGTTGTGGATTTCCTTTAGTGTTCCGATCAACCCGGCAGTGATCCATGTTTTAATCAGAGCGGAGCCGGGCCTATTGTTCCAGGCCAGAAGATGAGTGCTCATCCCTGTGCTCCTCGCGGTTTCAATTGTAAGTTTTCCTTCGCTGATCCTGTTGGCAATAGGTTTGTGGGTGACCACATGCATCCCTTTCTTCATTGAGGCTATAGCCACAGTTGCGTGGAGGTGATCGGGAGTCATGTTCTTGATTGCATCAATATCTTTTTCTTTTTCGAACATCTCCCTGAAATCAGCATAAGATGTGCATCCCTTGTAATTTGCTGTTTCTTTCGATTTCGCATAGTAACTGTTGACGAATTCCTGTCCTATGTCCCTCCCTCCGGGTATTCCCTTAAGTTTTTCGCCCCAGCTGTTGTTCCCCAGAGCCTTTCTGATACCATCCCTTATGCCGTTTGCCGACCAGTCGACATAATCGGTTGTGAACTTATTCGGATCGGCGACAGCCACTATCTGAACTGCCGGGTTGGCTATCAGTCCTGTCATTTCTCTTATGCCCTGAGTGCCGCAGCCAATGTACCCAAGCGTAAGTTTGTCGCTGGGAGCCACATATCCGGGCCCGCCAAGGACCTGGCGTGGTACAATAGTCATTGCCAGGGATGCGGCAGCAGCCGATCCCAGGAATTCGCGCCTGTTGATTTTCTTTGAATCTGACATGTGTGGATGATTATGAGTTAGGTTTGGAAATAATCGTTATGGGACATTAAGGCATTTCTCAAATTTACAAAATGAGATGATACCTGTAAATCTTTTTTCTGAGAATTGTTCCCTGAAAATATGGCCGGCAGAATTCTTCTTAAATACTGCATAAACAGGGGAATATTTATCCGGTGCGTGGTGTCTAATAATATCAACCAATAAAATTCTATTTAAAATGAAGAAAAATTTTACAATGCAGATACTGTCATTAACAGTAATGCTTTCTTTTCTTTGCATGCCTCTGGCTCTCAATGCACAGGGCTCAAAAGCAAATTTTTCGGGAAAATGGGCATTCAATGCCGAAAAGAGTGAACTTGGTGACCAGGGTGGAGGAAGAATGGGCATGGGCGGAGGTGATCTCACTGCAACCCAGGAAGCCAATCTTCTTACAGTTGAAAGGACCCGCCAGGGAAGGGATGGTCAGACTGTGAACACAACCAGCAAATATACTCTCGACGGCAAGGAAAGCGTGAATACAATGGGAATGGGCGAGAGCAAGTCAACCGCCAACTGGTCGGCTGATGGCAAATCACTTACAATCGTTACAAAAATGTCATTTGAACGTGACGGTCAGTCGATGGAATTCACGACTACCGAAGTCTGGACTCTTAACAGCCCGGCTTCCCTTACGATAGCCACAACGAGAAACACCCCGAACGGAGAGGTTAAAACAAAACTGGCTTACGATAAGAAATAAAGGAAAGCAGGTAAACGATCTAAACCGCAAAACACAGGCGTTTTGCGGTTTTTTATTTTCTGGCGGTCATCCTCTGGTTGTAGACCTCCTTTAATTCCTCTCCCCTGACAATAAAATCATCTGCGTTTTCAGGCGTCAGAATATAAACAGCCTGTTTCGGCTTGAGGCCCTGTTCAATAATTGTATTCCTGTCATTGACATCACCTGTAACAACAATCTGTTTAGCCTTGTCCTTCGTGTAAACAAAAGGAATACCATCAGCTTCAGCATGAATGCATTCTGTAGGGATATAAATCACGTCGCTGTATTTCTGAATGACAACCTTGTTGCTTGTAGTCATTGCAGGACGGAGGTCGGGATCGGCTGCGTCGAGCCTGACCATTACCTCGAACACCTTGGAATCGGAATTCCCAAGTTGTTCACCAATGTTGGCAACCGAATAAACCTTTCCTGAAAATGTCTTGTTCGGGAATGCATCAACCCTGATCTCAACATTCTGTCCGGGCTCGATCTTTCTGATTTCTATCTCGCTGATGTAGATTTGTGAAAGAAGTGAAGAGAGATCAGGTAACGTAGCTACAATCCTGTCGGCCATGTTAACGTTCGATCCTGTTTTAATTTTTGTGCCCCTGCGGTCCCTTTTGTAAACAACCATTCCCGGTGAGGGAGCTGTTATTGTGAAACCTGCAAGTATCTCCTCAAGGCTCGCAACCCTTCTGTCGACCCTGTTATAAAAGGTATTTAGCCTGATGAGGTCTCTTTTGGCCTGGGCCACCCTGAGCTCGTAACCTCTTTTCCTTTGTTCAAGCATTCTTTGCTGCCTTTCCACATCTATTTCAGCCTGCCTGATTGTAGCCGGAGGTTCAAATTTTGAATTCCGCAGGGTTATTTCAGCTTCTTCAACAGTGTGAATCTGGTTTCGTATGTTATTTCTTAAATTAGTTAATGTTACAGCGGTATCGAGCTTTTTCATCTCAATATTGTTCCTGTATTCGCTTAGCCTTTCACGCTCATCTTTAAGTGTGTTGTCGTACTGGGTCCTGTCGAGCGTTGCAACATAGTCTCCTGTATTAACTATTGTTCCTTCAGCCACCATGTCGGTAATCCTGAGCGGCTGGGCCCGGAAATCCCTTCCTCTGCTTACTTCGGGAGCTTTTATATCGACTGCGTTTTCTGCAAGAATTTCTCCCGGGACTGAAATTGAAACCTCAAAATCGCCTTTTACTGCTTCCGTAAACAACAGATTCCTTTCCTGCCTTGAGGTGAGCTTGTTGAAGAAAAACAAGGCGATCATTGTAAAAACGAAGACTGCCAGGGTTATTAAAATCGTTCTTTTCATCACTTATAGATACTGATTAGCTTAATGAGAGCTCATGCAAGAACGAAATTAGGCATTTTAGCCATGCCATTCCATTGATTTAAACTTATTTAACATATTTAACAATATTTCATACATATTGTTCCGGCAGGATGCCTGATTATACTGTTCCGGCAGAAGGTACCGGCTTACAGTGTCATTTTTGCAATTCAAAAAAAATCCCCCATTGCTGGGGGATTATATCTATAACCATGAAAGGGATTGATAAGTCATTCCGTTGTTATCTTCTGAACATGCCTCCAAGGATCGATCCCAGGATGCTTTTGCCCTTCGCCTGCTGTCCTCCGCCGCCTTTCAGTATGTACCCAGCGACATCATCAATAATGCTTCCGTCTCCGTCTGCATCAAGAAGTGAACCGATTCCGCCTATACCACCGCTTGCCGTGGCTTTCTTCCTTGAAAGAGCGCCAAGAATTATGGGTGCAAGTGCCGGAATCATCTTCATGATCTTCGATGCATCTATGTTAAGAGATTTTCCAAGGGCCTGAGCTGCCTGAGTCCCTCCGTTTGCCCCAAGGAGCCCGCCAAGGTTTGCATCGGCAGATGTATCCCTTGTCTTGGAAGCGATCAAGTCCTGAAGGTTATCAAGAACTGACGGATCCCCGTATTTATTCAGGATATGGTCAACTCTTGCATCGCCACCCCTTTCGTCTTTCTGCTTCTTTAAACCAGCCAGAATTAGCGGGGCAAGTTTTGGTAAAAGTGTCTGAACAGTGTTCTGGTCAAGACCGGTGTTGGCTGACATTTGCTTTGTCACTTCTCCACCGTAGGTCTTCATAAATTCGTCAATGAAATTTGCCATTGTTTGTATTGTATTTTTATAAAAAAATAAGGGATGAACCAGCTTCGGTGAGCTTTCATCAAGCCGAAAGGTATACATGTTTATCTGAAATTCAAAGAAATATCTGCATTATTCTATATGTGACGCGTCGCAGCTGAAAGTCAATGTGTTAAGGATGAGTAAAAACACCCGGATTACTTATCGGGTGGACTGGTACTAAAATTTGATTATTTTTATACCATATTTCGAAATCGGACGTTTGAAATTAAACCAAATTCTCAAATTATGAAGACAAAACTATTCACAGGTTTCATTTTTATGTTTCTCTTTACATTGTCGATCCAGGCACAGGAGGGAGTAAGGTTTGGCGTTTTGGGAGGTGTTAATTTCCAAAACATCAACGGCAAAAACAACGATGGCGACAAGCTCGGGAATGATCTCAAGCCAGGATTTCATGCCGGTGTGAATGCAATACTAGGGATCGCCCCCGAATTTTATCTCCAGCCGGGAATCCTGTTTTCAACCAAAGGCTGCAAGCTTGAGGAGACAGATATCAAACTCAATGTATCCTATCTTGAAATACCACTTAACTTTCTTTATCGCGGTGAACTTGGTGATGGGTTTGTTCTGATAGGATTCGGCCCTTATCTGGGTTTCGGTCTCGCGGGTAAGCTAAAGGATAGTGATGGTAATTCAGCCGACATTGTGTTCTCGAACGAGCCCGGAACAGATGGAACAATTAACATGAGAAGGTTTGATGCAGGGGCAAATGTCTTTGCCGGCTACGAACTTTCCTCGGGTATCTTCTTCCAGCTTAATACTCAACTGGGTCTGCTCGGAATCAATCCTGAAACTTCCGGTTCTGGAACATGGAAGAACACAGGGTTCGGGCTTTCAGCGGGCTACCGTTTCTGAGAGATATTGAAGAATTATCGCATGACGGCACCTGGACAGGGTGCCGTTTATGTTTTTAAAGCATTACTCAAATCAAAAAAATTCTGTTTATTTGGAAACCCTAAAACCAGATAAACATGTTCAGACCTTTGATTCTGCTGATATTTATTATTATTCCCGTCTTTGTGTCAGCTCAGAACCATCAGGAGAGCATGCTTCAGGATTCCCTCAGGCCCCATGCCATCAATGAGGTAGTTGTTACGGCCCGGAGATTCAACTCGGTTGTTATGGGTACACCCGAAGCTGTAAGGGCGATCGATTACAGATCAATGGGAGAGTATCAGCTGAGGACTTCCCCGGAGGCGCTTTCACTTACACCCGGGGTTTTTGTTCAGAAGACAAACCATGGCGGCGGATCACCTTTCATTCGCGGTCTGACCGGTAACCAGACTCTCCTTCTTTTTGACTGTATCAGAATCAGTAATTCAACAATGAGATATGGCCCGAACCAGTATTTCAATACAATTGATCCTTTCAGTGCAGCCAGGATAGAGGTTCTTCGCGGAAGCGGTTCAGTTCAGTATGGTTCAGATGCAATCGGCGGAACTATCCAGGCCTTCAGTCACGAAACCGGCTTCACGGAAGAAACTGAATGGGGCGGCGCTGTTCTTGGCAGAATTTCAAGCCACGGGATGGAACAGACTGTCCATTCAAACATTTCTTTCAGTAACAGACTTGTTTCTGCAAGGGCAGCAGTCTCCCTCCGGAAATTCGGAGATATAGTAGGAGGGGATACAACAGGCAGGCAGACTCCATCGGGCTATGATGAGGCGGATCATGATTTCAAAGCCAGCATTCTGCTGTCGCCCGGAACTTCCCTGACAATGCTTTATCAGAATGTAAACCAGACAGATATCCCTGTTTATCATAAGGTTATGCTTGAAAACTATGCAATAAACGAAACAGATCCCCAGGCAAGAAGGCTGGCTTATGCACGACTCAACACCGACCTTGAAGCGGGCATGCTGAAATCGGGGATTATAACTGCATCATACCAGCAGACAAGGGAGGGAAGGTCAATGCGGAAGAACGGTTCCGATGTTCTCAGACGGGAATTCGACAAAGTCAGGACTTTCGGATTATCGGCCGAAGCTCTTGTTTCAAATGATGATTTCTGGTCGGGAAATATCGGCGTTGAGTTTTACAGCGACCTTGTAAACAGTGCTCGTACAGATACAGATATGGCAACCTCCTCAGTGGCAGATAAACGGGGTCTCTATCCCGATGGTTCGACAATGAGCAGCCTTGCTCTCTTTACTGTACAATCGTTCGACTTGCCGCGTTGGGACATTACTGCCGGAGCCAGGTTCAATTCTTATGTGATAAGTGTTGATGACAAGGAAGCTGGCCTGACAAAGATTACCCCTTCAGCGCTTGTAGGAAACATTGGCATTATGAGAAAACTCAGTTCCGGATCAGGCCTGTTCCTTTCACTTAACACAGGCTTCAGGGCCCCAAATATTGATGATCTTGGAACTCTTGGCATAGTCGATTTCAGGTATGAGACACCAAACCTTGATCTTAAGCCCGAGAGTTCTTTCCAGTATCAGGTTGGCTATAAGTACAGTAAAAACGGGCTTAGGGGAGAAATTTACCTCTATCGAAATGAGCTGTATAATCTTATTACCAGGATAAGGGTGGAAGGACAGGAATGGGAGGGATATCCCCTTTACATTAAGGAAAACAGTGGGAGGGCTTATATTCAGGGATTTGAGACAGCCTGGGACTATTCGCCCATATCATGGTTGAGTTTCTCAGGCAGTCTTACTTATACGTACGGTCAGAATATTACATTAAATGAACCGGTACGTCGCATACCACCCTTGTTTGGAAGATTCGCGGCAGAATACAGGCCCGACAACTGGCATGCAGGGGCTGAGTGGATGGCAGCATCCCGGCAGGAACGCCTGGCCAGGGGCGATATCGACGATAACCGGATCCCCGATGGCGGCACTCCCGGATGGAACATATTCAACCTGAATGGCGGCTATACATGGAACATTCTTTCGGCCGATCTGAGCTTCCGCAATATCCTTAACAAGGATTACAGATATCATGGTTCAGGGATAAACGGGTACGGACGTTCAATCTTTCTGACAGTTCAGGTAAATTTTTAGAAAAGTGCAGTCAGGGAAACGATTATAATTACTTTTACAAAGAAAAACACTCTGAACATGATAAACGAAATTAAGCTTGAAAGCCTTGACACAGCCAGATTCATTGATGAAAAGGTTAATGAAATTGCAGCTGCCGCCGGCGACAGTATTGCAATAAACGCCCTCTCGGGCGGGGTCGACTCATCGGTGGTTACAATGCTGGGCCACAGAGCCCTCGGGAAAAGGCTGAGGACTGTTTTTATACAGAACGGCCTCATGCGTGAGGGAGAAGCAGGTTTCATTGAAGGAATATTCAGGGATCTGGGTGTCGAAATCGAGATCATCGACGCACGCGATGAATTCCTTGACGCATTGAAGGGGATCACTGATCCTGAAAAAAAGAGGGAGGCAATTACTCAGACTTTCTACAAGGGAGTCTTCGGCCGGATAGTAAGGGAGAGCAACGCCCGGCATCTTCTCCAGGGAACCATCCTTACGGATGTTGATGAAACGGTGGCAGGGATAAAGAGGCAGCACAATGTTTTTGCCCAGCTTGGCATCGACCCTCAGAGTACCTTCGGATACCAGATTCTTGAGCCACTTATCCAGCTTCGCAAGGATGGTGTCAGGGCTGTGGGGAAGGCCCTCGGATTGCCCGAGTCGATATTCGCACGAATTCCTTTTCCCGGTCCTGCTCTTGCCGCAAGGATAATCGGTGAAGTGACCGCAGAAAAACTGACTGTTGTCCGGAAAGCAACATCGGTAGTTGAAAGGACCCTATGTAACAGGGGAGCCTTCCAGTATATGGCAATTCTGCATGAGGACAGGGTTACCGGCATGAGGGACGGGAAGAGGGATTTCGGAAGACAGATCGAAATACGGTGCTGGGACAGCATCGATGCCCGGACAGCCACTCCCACGCGCCTTCCGTTCGATGTTCTCGAACAGCTTGCTTCGGAAATAGTTAACGAAGTTCCGGGAGTTGTAAGCGTTACATATAATATTACAACCAAGCCTCCGTCAACAATTGAGGCTGTCTGAGAATTGAGGATTTCGGGGTTAACCTCATTGCATGGTTAAAATCAGGAATATTACATCCAGGATCATCCTGGCTGCCTTTCTGCTTACTCTGGCGGTAGTCGCCGTGGCATGTGCCGGAATGTCGGACCGTATAAAAAGCAAACACGAACTTCTTAACTTCAAAAATGCAAATGCTTCGGTCGTTATGTCCGAAGACGGTCAGCTGCTCGGAAAGTATTTCTACGAAAACCGGACAAACATCTCCTTTGATCAGTTACCCGGGCATCTTGTCGATGCTCTGATAGCAACCGAAGACGTCAGGTTCTATGATCACCATGGAACAGATGCAAGAAGCTTTCTGAGGGTGCTGTTCAAATCAATCCTGATGAACGACAGAGGTTCAGGAGGAGGGAGTACAATAACACAACAACTTGCCAAAAACATGTTTGGCCGTGCAACCGGAGGTTTTATGCCCATGGCAACAAATAAAATCAGCGAGCTTATAATGGCCCGCCGGATCGAAAAGGTTTACAGCAAGAATGATATTCTTACACTGTACCTGAATACGGTTGCTTTCGGAGAAAACGTCTTTGGCATAGAAGCAGCCTCGGTCAGGTTCTTCAACAAATCAACAGGAGAACTCGCTGTTGAAGAATCGGCTGTGCTTGTGGGAATGCTTAAAGCAAATACTTACTATAATCCCCGCCGTAATCCTGAAAATGCAAAAGCAAGACGAAATGTGGTCCTGGGCCAGATGAAGAAGTACGGTTTTCTTGACACTCAAACTGCAGATTCTCTTTCCCTCCTTCCGATTGTTCTAAACTATAGCCGGAAAACACGATCGGAAGGTATTGCTGATTATTTCCTGGTTCAGGTGAGGAAGGAGGCTGAAGAAGTTCTGAAGGGTTATAAAACCCCGGACGAGCATGAATGGGATCTGGAGCGGGATGGTCTTGTTATCTCAACAACACTGAATTACTCACTTCAGGATTATGCGGTGCGCTCATTCAGAGAGCATCTGCAGGTTATGCAAAAAAGACTCGATTCACAGTACAGGACATCATCAGGCCGAATGGCACTTGAAAAGATTGCTGCCAGTGAACTTAAAAGGATGGGACTGGAGAACAGGGCCTCTGAGATGAGGGTTCAGGAGATCTTTGAC
Organism: uncultured Rikenellaceae bacterium; assembly: GCA_964555805.1. GTDB lineage: Bacteria > Bacteroidota > Bacteroidia > Bacteroidales > VadinHA17 > LD21. Next base: position 6,855 of record CAZKTX010000006.1, on the reverse strand, counting down.
TGGGACGGAACCTATACGGATTCTCTTTCAGTGTCGGACAGCCTTAAGCGATCTCTTACTCTACTGCATGCCGGTCTTATGGCAATGGACCCTGTGTCGGGCGGAATTAAAGCCTGGGTGGGAGGACTCGACTTCAAGACCCAGCCCTACGATCAGATTCTTGCAAGACGTCAGATGGCATCGGTGTTCAAGCCTGTCCTTTATGCCGCTGCCCTGGAAGATGGATTTGAACCATGCCGCTATCTCGACAACGATTCAATTACTCTGTCGGGCTTCGAGGACTGGAGCCCAGAGAATTTTGACCATTCTTACGGAGGAAAATACTCCTTGTCCGGGGCACTGGCCCAATCGATGAATATTCCCACCTTCAGCCTGTTCCTGGAGATCGGATTTGAAAAGGTAAATGAAATGTGGCGAAAGATGCGCTTTTCATTCGAGCTTGACAACACACCTTCGCTTGCACTGGGAACTGCTGAAGCAAATATCAGAGAGGTTGCTGTTGCCTATTCATCATTTGTTAACGGAGGATACAGAATCGGACCATGGTGCATAACCTCCATATCAACTCCATCAGGGAAGCTCATCTATTCAAGGGAAACAACCGGGGAGAAAATCAGAATTATGACCGAAAGAACCAGCCAGCTTATGTCAGCAATTTTACAGAAGGCTGTAAGAGAGGGAACTGGCGTCTCGATGAATGGCGTTTATGGTGTTGATTTTCCGCTTGCCGGTAAAACCGGCACATCACAGGATTATGCAGATGCCTGGTTTGCAGCTTTTAACCCCGGTCTGGTTATTGTTTCGCGGGCAGGGGCATCATCCCGGTCAATTCACTTCAACAACGGCTCGAATGGATCCGGAAGCGCCCTTGCCCTGCCGCTCGTGGCTCTCACCTTCAAGAAGATGAAACAAAACCGGCCTCTGAGCCAAACCCTTATCAAACCCTTCCCCGAACTGCCGCCCGATCTTGCCGGTGCGCTCGATTGCCCTGATTTCAGGGAGGAGAGTTTTTTTGACGTCATAATTGATATCTTTGAAAAGGATGAAAAGGAATATGATACCCCCGAAAGAAGGGTTCAGAGAAGGGTAAACAGCATCCTGAGAAAAATTCTAAAGAAAAGAAATTATGAAAGATAAGTTACTTCACAGACTGACAGTTGTTTTTATTTTCGCCTCGATTCCGACTGTTTTTGCATGCTCTCAAAATCTTAGCTGGACTCATTTCAGGGGCGACAATATGAACGCCATTTCGTCGGCCGTAAATGTCCCTCCCGAGTGGAACGAGGGAAATACAAAATGGAAGACTGCCGTTCATGGAAGCGGACATTCCTCCCCGGTCGTCTTTGGAAACCAGGTTTGGGTTACAACTGCCACCGCCGACGGCACTGAACTCTATGCTCTCTGCGTCGATTTCAAAACCGGAAAAATAATCCATGATGTAAAGGTGTTTGATGTTGAAGACCATATAGGCAAGCACGGGATCAATACATATGCAAGTCCGACCCCATGCATCGAAAACGGCTTTGTATATGTTCATTTCGGAAGCCTTGGCACAGCCTGCCTCAGGACAACGGATGGAACAGTAGTATGGAAACGGACCGACCTGAAATGCAATCATGTCCAGGGACCTGGCTCGTCGCCTGTGATCTATAAAAACCTGCTTATACTTCATTATGAAGGCACCGATGTGAGGTTTATTGTGGCTCTTGATAAAGCCACCGGCAAGGAAGTATGGCGGACCGACAGGCCGGAGGAACCTTACAGGGCCCTTGCCAACATCGGGAAAAAGGCTTATGTAACGCCCATTATATTGAATGTAAAGGGAAGGGACCTTCTCATATCAAACGGATCAGCAGTGTGTTGCGCTTATGAGCCTCTAACAGGCAAAGAAGTATGGAGAGTGGTCGGAGGAGCTGAATCAACTGTTCCTATGCCTGTGTCATGGAACGGAAAAGTGTTCTTCTATACGGGTTCAGTAAACAGTCCTGAAGGAGGGACCTATACTGAATTGTTTGCAGTAAATCCTGATGGGAAAGGAGATATAACTTCAACAAACATCATCTGGAAAAAGCGGGATGATCAGGCGCACACTCAAATGCTTTCTCCGGTGGCAAAAGACGGCCTGATTTATACTGTCAACACGAGAAATTATCTTCAGTGCATTGATGCCGTGACCGGAAAGGAGATCTGGTCCGAAAGACTGCGGTCCGATCACAATGCTTCACCCGTGATTGCTGAAGATATTGTATGGTTCTTTTCGGTTAAAGGTGAAGTAACAGGCGTACGCACCGGCCGTAAACCGGAGATTGTGTCGCGCAATCAGATGGATTCCGGAATCTGGGCTACACCGGCATTTGTTGGAAAGTCGGTTGTCGTGAGGACTGAAAAGTTCCTGTACAGGATAGAGAAATAGTTTTGGTAAATTCTATAATCCTCTGTGGTGTGGACTGGGTAAATGAACTGCTGTGGGATGACACTGTAGCACATACTATAATTCTTTACAGCGTAGTAATAGCCGCCGGTGTTTTTCTCGGGAAATTGAAAATCCGGGGTGTCTCCCTGGGTATTACTTTTGTCTTATTTGCAGGGATACTGATGGGGCATCTGGGATTCACTGCCAACCATAAGGTTATTGAGTTTGTCAGGGACTTTGGCCTGATCCTCTTCATATTCTCAATAGGCCTGCAGGTAGGCCCCGGTTTTTTTGCTTCGTTCAGGAAGGGCGGACTTGCACTGAATATGCTTGCTGCAGCGATCGTTATTTTTGGAGGTTTTACTACTGTGATGATTCATCTTATTTCCGGAACGCCTGTTCCGGAACTTGTGGGGGTGATGTCGGGAGCAGTTACAAACACACCCGGACTTGGCGCTGCACAGAATGCCCTTGCGCAGGTTACTTCAGGTATCGAAGGAGCAGCGGTCCCGGATATAGGACTCGGATATGCAGTTGCATATCCATTCGGTGTGCTCGGTATCATTATAACAATGATGCTTCTCAGAAAGATGATGGGGATCGACATGAAACAGGAGCTTGAAATACTTAATAATGAACTTCATCCCGCAGATTCCCTTCCTGAGAAATTGAATATTCTTGTCACAAATCCACTGATTTTCAACAAGCCGGTATCGGAGGTTTCAAGAGTACTTGGTTCCGGGGTTGTAATATCACGCATTCTGCATAATGGAAACCTTCTTTCTCCCACATCGGATACTGTTATTCATGAGGGCGATATAATTCTGGCCGTTACGAGCAAGGGAATGGCAAAGGAAGTCCTGAAGCTTACAGGTTCAATAAGCGCTTTGGATCTGTCGACAAAATCGGGAGACCTTATATCCAGAAGACTTCTTGTTACAAACCAGGAAGTGACAGGCAAAAGCCTTGGTTCACTGAAGCTGAGAACACGGTTCAATATTAACATAACAAGGATTTACAGATCGGGGATCGAATTCATTGCAAATCCGGGTATTGAACTTCAGATGGGCGACAGGCTCACTGTTGTCGGGGATGAGAAATCGCTTGCAAAGGTTACGGCAGAGGTTGGCAATTCAATGAAAAGGCTTGAGGAACCAAACATAATCCCGATTTTCGTGGGTATTCTTCTCGGTGTTATCCTTGGAAGCATTCCGGTTAACCTGCCGGGGATGGCTCATCCGCTGAAACTTGGTCTGGCCGGCGGCCCGCTTATAATTGCAATTCTTCTGAGCAAATACGGACACAAATTCTCTCTTGTATCTTATACGACTGCAAGCGCCAACCTTATGCTTCGGGAAATAGGGATAGTAATGTTCCTTGCCAGTGTCGGAATTAAATCGGGTGAGAATTTCATCTCCACACTGGTATCAGGCGATGGGCTTAAATGGTTGGGATACGGCGCCATGATAACCCTCGTGCCGCTGTTGCTTATTGGATTTATTGCAAGGATATCGCTGAAAAGGAATTATTTCGAGATATGCGGCCTTCTCTCGGGAAGCATGACCGATCCTCCCGCACTAGCCTTCGCAAACGGAATCGCTCAGTCTGAAGCTCCGTCCATAGCCTATGCCACAGTCTATCCACTAGTTATGTTCCTGAGGATATTCATGGCACAGCTCCTGATACTTGTCTTTGCCTGACAAGAGTGCCTGGACCCAATGAGAGTCAGCCGGTTTACCTTTCAGATCCCGCTCAGCTGAACCCCTTCAAACCGCATTGAAGGCAGCCTTATTGAATCGTCTGTCCTGACATCATTCCCCATTTCCTTCAGATTGAACCAGAATTGGGTCATGTTGCCGGCAATGTTCATCTCGTTCACAGGATGGACGATCTGACCATTTTCAATATAGAATCCCTCAATGCCGTATGAAAAATCACCTGTCGAGCCGTTGCAGTTGCCCCCGATGAAACCTGTAATCAGCACTCCCTTTTTCATTGAAGCAACGAGTTCATCGAGATTCTTCGTTCCTGTTTCAAAAACTACATTCGAACTGCTTCCCGAACTGGGTTTCATCCCAAGCTTCTTCCCGTAGTAAGTATCAATGTAATAATCCTTTAATATGCCTTTTTCAATAATGGGGCGCTTTACTGACTTCAGTCCTTCATTATCGAAAAGCCTGGAACCAGGTGCGGAGGGGATATGGGGATCATCAATCGCTGTAAGGACTTCCGATGCCACAGGTAAGCCCTGTTTGCCTATCAGGAACGATTGCTTCTGGTAAATGCTCGATCCTGTCATGGAATCATAGAGAGGCGAAAGAAGGTTTGCCGCAACCCTGTTTTCTACTATTATGGAGTAATTTCCTGAAGCGATTTTTTTCGGGTTGATTTTTCTGGATGTCCTCTCAAGTGCTTTGGTCCCGATCCCGGAAGTTTTAAGCTTGTCAAAAAACAGTGAGCTTTCAACCCAGTAATCGTTCGGGCGCCCGGTTTCGGTCTTCCTGGATACAGTCACATAGAGTCCGGTATTTGTATTTCCGGATTCGCCTTTGAAACCATTACTGGCTACAACCACCGAATTGGTTATGCTGTCAAAATAATAGGAACTGACCGATAATATCCGGTCGTCTTTCTGGTAAGCTTCATTGAGAGCCTGAGAAGCCAGATCGATTTTGGTTTTGGCATCAACCGAGTCCATCCTGGAATCGAAGATTTTAAGATCCTGACCGCCACCCCGGTAATACAATTCAGGATCGGGAAGCGAGCGGAATTCATCTTCAGCCAGATATCTGGTTGCATTAATTGCTTCTTCAACAAATTTATATAATTCTGCTTCGTTCATTCTGTTTGTCGAGTGCGAAGAATACCTGTTGTCGACATAAAGACTGATTGACAGGCCGCTCCGGTTTGATTCTTTAAGGCTGTCGATCTTCTGATCCCTTATCTCAATATTGTTACTCCGGTTATCATAGATTTCGACGAAAACTTCTTTGGCCCCTTTCTGTAGAGCATGAGCCACAACAAGATCGGCCAGTTTATATTTCTCACTTGTATTCATTGTATAAGTATTTTCAGATTTTTGCACTATGATTTAACCTACGGTGAGTTTTCTGATCTTAACGGTGGGCAATCCCATCGAGTTTGGTGCTCCCTGACCATCTTTGCCGCACGTCCAGCTTCCGTCATTAATTATTTTATCATCACCTGCCATTACAATATCAGCTAGAGCTTGAGGTCCGTTTCCGATTATGTTGAAATCCTTTATGGGCAAGGTGAGTCTTCCATTCTCGATGAGGTATCCGAATTTGACAAAGAATGTAAAATCTCCCTGGCCTATATTTACTTCACCATTACTGAAACTATCAACATATACTCCGTTCTTTACGCTCGAAATTATTTCTTCTCTCTTATGGGGACCGTTCTCCATATAAGTACATCTCATTCGCGGTATCGGAATATTGCGAAAATCCTGTCTTCTCCCGTTCCCTGTCGGATTGACTTTATAGTATTTTGCGCTTATCCTGTCATGAAGGTAGCTTGAGAGTACTCCGTTGTTTACAATTACAGTTCTCTCCGAAGGATTCCCTTCATCGTCGATATTTATTGCACCGCGCTTACCAGGAAGGGTCCCGTCATCAACTATTGTGACAAAATCCTCTGCAATTTTTTTACCCATTTTATCAGCAAAAATAGAAGTGTTCTTCCTGTTAAAATCGGCTTCAAAAGCATGACCTATAGCTTCATGGAGAAGTATCCCCGATTCCCCGGCACCCATGACCACTTCCATTTCACCTGATTCCGGCTTGCCTGCAGTGAACAGGATTGATGTTTTTGCCACGGCTTCCTTTGAGAGCTCATCAATTATCTCATTTGTAAGGAATTCAAATCCCGTCCTGTATGAGCGATTGACCATAAAGTTTTCGATCCTCCCGTTTTCTTCCATAATGCATATTCCTGCCAGTGTGATCATCGGACGATAGTCCCACGAAAGAAGTCCTTCCGAATTATTAAACAGGATATATGACGTTGAGTCCATGAGGTAAACATTGACTTTTGAAACACGCGTATCTGCGTTGAAAATATTATCATTCATTCGCTGCATGAAAGGAATTTTATCCTTAATTGAGGTATCCTCCCATGAGGTCCTGACAGAATAATATCTTGGGGGCTGATATTCTGAAATGTTCACAGGTGAATATTTACCAGGGCTGTCAGCAATGTTTGCCGCGGTTTTGGCTGCTTTCAGCATTGCTTCCTGTGTAAGGTCCTCAGAGTATGCATATCCTGTCTGGTCACCTTTCAGCGCCCTGATGCCGACCCCGGAAATAATATTCGAGTAGGCACTGTTGACTTTTCGATCTTCAAGGGCTGTTGTATTGCTCAGTGTATGTTCAAAAAAGAGGTCAGCATAGTCTGCCCCTTTTTCCATGGCTGCGGAAATT
>CAZKTX010000005.1:37709-48573 GCA_964555805.1 uncultured Rikenellaceae bacterium | reverse complement strand
GCTGATGCTTCGGGTTCCGGAGCTTCAATCACCTGTGCTTCCGGTTCAGGCATAAGAGGTTGTAAAGTTGCCGCTTCTTCAGCCGGCTTCAGTTCAGCAACATCCGGATTCATCATTGAAGGGGCTATCTTCAGAAGACTAAAAAGCACCTCCCTGTCGGAGATATGAATTGCTGAATTCCGGAGCTGATTTTCAAACCTGATATCCGAGTTCTCCTTAAGCCCTTTAAGCAGAAGAAGATGGGCTGTCTGGAAAAACGGATATATGTTTACAAGTTCGCCCAGTTCAGCGAGAACATGTCTGTCGACAGGGGCATTGCCATCCATCAGGTTCAGAAAATCACTTTTATTCATTGCCGGTCACCAGTTAACGAATGCAGCGTTGAAGATGTCCTCAACAAGCATTTCGACGATATTCTCTGACAGATCAGCTTCCACCTCGCTCAGGTTGCTCAAACTGCTGTAATCCTCATATCTTGAAAATGTCTGTTCAAAGCTTTTTTCGGGATCCGCCACGTTTGTAAACTTAACCCTCACTGCGATTGTAAACCGGTTCATTGCCGCCGTTGCATTGGCCGACACAGTTAGCGGCCTGGTGTTGTACTCGATGATCTCCCCTTCAAAATTGGCATCGCCAAGCCCGTTTATTACAGCCAGGTTTGTCTGTGCCTTGCACTTGTCAATCAGCTCATCGGTAAGTGTCTGGCTTAGACCGGGCTGTACAAGGCTTGCCCTGTTCTGAAAATACTGGATGCTCACGGAGCTTAAGCCTACAGTGCTGGCACCTGAAAAGGAATAAATGCCGCATGAATTCACAAGGAATACAAACATTGCTATGAAAAGCCATATCTTCACGGCAGGATTAAAAATGCATTTCCTACATTTCAATATCATATTCCTTTATTTTTCTGTAGAGTGTGCGTTCCGAAATACCAAGCTCCTGAGCTGCAAGCTTTCTTTTGCCGTTGTACTTTTCCAGAGCCTTTCTGATCATCTCAATCTCCTTTCCGGCAAGGGAAAGCGACTCTTCAACCACTTCCTCGGTATCCTGAATATGGGTCCTGGCATGGTGAGAAAATTCTACATTCTGCGGCTCTCCGGCAGTTACAACTGTATCGCTCCGGCCTGTGTCCCTTATCAGATTTTTTATTACCCCTGAGTTGCTCTCATGGAACCTGAGGTCAATATCGCCGGACTTGATCAGATCGAGAACAAGATTCTTGAGGTCATTCATGTCACTCTTCATGTCGAAAAGGATCTTGTAAAGTATCTCGCGCTCAGACGAAAATGACTTGTCTTCATCCCTTTTTATTACAGCCGGAAGCTTGACTCCTGTAAAGTCGGGAAGATAAGCATGCAGTACCTCGTAGCTTATCTCCCTCTCACTTTCGATTATTGAGATCTGTTCAGTTATATTCTTGAGCTGTCGAACATTGCCAGGCCATGAATAGCTGAGGAGTAAATTTTTGGCCTCGTTGCTCAGGCGAATACCGGGCATCCTGTATTTCTCAGCAAAATCGACTGCAAACTTCCTGAAGAGCAGGAAAATGTCCTCACCCCTCTCCCTCAGCGGCGGAATCTTTATCGGGACCGTATTAAGCCTGTAAAACAGGTCCTCCCTGAATCTGTCATTCTCGATAGCCTTTGATACATCAACGTTACTTGCGGCAATGACTCTTACATTTGTCTTCTGCACTTTCGATGATCCCACCCGGATAAACTCTCCCGTCTCCAGTACCCTCAGCAACCGGACCTGGGTTGAAAGAGGAAGTTCTGCAACCTCATCAAGGAAGATTGTGCCTCCGTCAGCAACTTCAAAATACCCTTTCCTGCTTTCAGTGGCTCCGGTGAAGGAGCCTTTTTCGTGACCGAAAAGCTCCGAGTCGATCGTTCCTTCGGGAATGGCCCCGCAGTTAACTGCAATGTAAGGTCCGTGCTTTCTTGCACTATAGTTGTGAATCACCTGCGGAAATGCCTCTTTGCCAGTCCCGCTTTCTCCTGTAATAAGCACCGAAAGATCGGTAGGTGCCACCTGCACAGCTATATCTATGGCCCTGTTCAACCCTGAAAAGTTGCCAATTATACCGAACCGCTGCTTTATACTCTGAATATCTTTCATATCCGTTTCACACTGCTGCGAATTTAAGATATTTTTGAAACATTGGGAAATGCTATTTTCGTAAATTCGTGACATGAAGAATACTGGAGAAATTCGCATCGCAGGCATTATTCCTGCAAGATACGCATCGACAAGATTTCCGGGGAAACCACTTGTCATGATAGGCGGGAAACCAATGATAAGGAGAGTGTATGAACAGGCCTCCCTCTCACTTCCGACAGTTTATGTGGCAACTGACGACAAGAGGATCTTTGATGCTGTCACAGGCTTTGGAGGCAAGGTTGTAATGACATCCCCCGATCACCGGAGCGGTACCGACAGATGTGCTGAAGCCGCCGGGAAAATCGCCGGCATCGAAGGATTCAATCCCGATGTTGTTGTAAATATCCAGGGTGATGAACCATTTATCAGGCCTGAGCAGATTGCTTTGCTTGCTTCGTGCTTTGAAGACAGTTCGGTTGAAATCGCCACACTTGTGCGCCGTGCAGAACCTGGTGAGGATCTGGCAAATCCCAACCAGCCCAAGGTTGTAATCGACATTTCCGGAAACGCAATCTATTTCAGCAGGTCGGTGATCCCCTTCCTTCGCGATGTCCCGGCGGCCGAATGGCCGGCACGACATACCTATTACAAGCACATAGGACTGTATGCCTACAGGACAAGTGTTCTGAAACAGATTACTCTGTTGCCGGGAAGCCCGCTTGAGAAGGCGGAATCGCTTGAACAGAACAGATGGCTTGAAAACGGGTTCAGAATAAGGACAGCTGTCACTCTCTGGGAAAGTATCGGAATCGACACCCCTGACGACCTTGAAAGAGTAGAAAAAATCTTTGATCAGAAAAATAAAAATGCCTACCTTTGACCCGGTTATTGAAACAGATCAGGCTAAGAGTGCGTATGAGGCAAATTCTACTATTTATTTTCATATCATTCACCACTTTAACCCTTCAAGCCCAGAAGGATAGCACTGATGTCGTCAGAAATTTTCCTCAAAAAGCCTTTACCAGGGAAGCCCCTGTTACAAATATCACAATTTACCCGGTACCTGTCAGGGATAACAGCTTTTCAATAAAGGCCGACAGGGATATGACTGCAGTGAAGGTGACAAATATGATCGGCCAGGATATTTTCCGGGCCAGGTATACAAATCCTGTCTCTGCAACCAAAGTTCTGCTTACGAAACCTGCAAGGGGAATGTATCTTGTGACAATAGGATTTTCCGACGGGACAAGAATTGTCAGAAAGGTAATGATTGAGAATCCGGAATAATTAATTGCAGGACGGATTCAGCGGATAAGTGGAAATTCCGCATACCTCTTTAATGTATGGGCATAATGTTTATGAACAGGGAAACAATCTTATTTCTTAATTGTTTCTATTCAGGGGTAAGACACTTTTAAAAAACATACTATTAAGACAGCCATGGAAGAAGGGACGAATGTTTTTTCGATAAAGGACCTCGAAAATTTCTCAGGCATAAAAGCCCATACAATAAGGATATGGGAGAAAAGATACAGGATACTGGAACCCGACAGGACCGATTCCAATATCAGGACATACAGCGAAACCGAACTGAAAAAGATCCTCAATGTGGCCTATCTGAACAGGAATGGTTTGAAAATATCAAAAATAGCCACACTGAGCGAAGATGAGCTTGCCACCAGGGTAATGGCTGTCAGCAGCCAGGACGAAACAAAGGAGAGCGGCTTCAGGTCGGGAACTGTTCTGATGTCAGCCATAAGGTTCAATGAACACGAGTTCAGAGGGATCCTCGAATCATTCGTCCATAAAAACGGGATCGAGGATGCCTATATAAGATACCTGAATCCCCTGCTTGAAAAAGCTAAATTGCTCTGGCAGACCGGAAGCCTTTCAAGAGCCCAGGAACAATTTGTACGCAATGTTGTAAAGCAGATCCTTACCCAGGAAGACAGCAACCTCAAACCATTTGCCTTAAAAACTAAAACATCGGTTGCAATGATAAATACTTCCGACAACCTGACGGATAATAATTTCCTGTTTTACAAGTACCTTCTCAAGAAAAGAGGATTTGACGTAATATTCACCGGAGGGATACTTCCAGCCTCGGAGGTTATAGAAATTCATAAAATTAAAACATTCGATTACCTTATTGCAAATTCAGGATCTTTCGACTTCTCAAGAAAGAAGATCAGCTATTTCAGCAGCATAGGAAAATCACTTCTTATAAAGAAAATAATACTTACGGATTTCCCCGAATCAAACGAAAAGAGAATTCCGGAGAATATTCTTATCACCAGGAATCCTGAAGAATTCAGACAGATTGTGTCGACACTGAAATTTTGAACGCTGCTACGGTACTCACGACAAGTGATTGCTTTTACTTCTGCTTTATACCAGGATCGGACCCTTCAGATAGAAGCCGTCTGAAATAGTCTGTTTCCCTGTCGAGACTGACTGAAGGGAATCTGCTTTTTATCTGCCCGATCTTAACCAGCATGCCTTCGGCAAAATTCCTTATCTCATTCCTGTCTTCTGTTACGATCCGGTGCGACACAGCCTTTGAAATACAGTCAACTTCATGCCATAATACTCCGGAGGTATCATCAAAATAACACCTTGTGAATGCTTCCCAGATATAATCCACTGCGGTGTCCGACAGGTGAAGCATGTCGGAACCATAGAACCGGTAATCGCGCAAATCATCCATAACCAGCTCATAAGCAGGAAAATATACCGGTGCGGCAGGATGGCGGAGCAGCTTTTCAACAGCAAGAAAGAGAACCGACTTGCTGACCTGGTTGCCATGAGCACCATCTTTCCAGTGACGTATCGGACTGATCGTGAAAACAACTTTCAGTTCAGGAAATGACGCTTTCAGATTGTCGAGCAATCCGCTCCAAAGGCTTGCAATTTCATCCGGAGTCAGAAGTTCGTGGCTGAAATTCGACGCGGGTATTTTGTGGCAGTTCGAAACAATTTTTCCGGTTTCCTTCCACCTGCTTACCCTTGCTGTCCCGAATGTGACAAAGAGGAACCTGGCATCTGATATAAAAAGCCGGGCCTCCTCCTCCCTCCTGCTGATCCTTTCAAGAACCTTCTGAGGATCATCCGATGAAAAATCGGTGTAATGATCGAAACTTATCCAAAGACTTCCATGCCTGTACAGACTATCAGGGCTATGGTTCGAAGGAGATATAAATCCTTTAATTGTGTTGTGCACTGAAACCGGATTATAGACCGTCCCGGCAGGATTGATCATAACAGGCATGTTTCCGGCTCGCATCCGGCTTCCAACCGCTGCGGCAAAGCAAGAGCCGATGAACATCACCGGGGTGCCGTAGCTTATTTTGCTATCTGAGGGATCTATTTTGAATGTTGTCCTGAGTTCCATCCTCTGTTTATTTCCAGGAAAGCTTATCATCAATCCAGCTTCTGATTGTGTCGAACACCTCGTGCCTGCAGTAATCATTGTGAAGCTCATGGTAAGCTCCCTCCCAGAGCCTGAGCTCCACAAGCGGGCTTTTCTCAGCAAACTCACGGCTTCCTTCAGGAGAGCAGATATGATCTTCTGTCCCATGCATCAGAAGCAGGAGTTTTTTAAGGCGGGATGCATTTTTCAGCGCTCCGGATGCTGCTGTCATAGCTGAATGAAACAGCGATACAGAGATCAATCCGTGAATCCGGGGATCCTTCCTGTACTGTTCAACAACCCCCGCGTTGCGGGAAATATGATCAACCACCAGTCCAGATGACTGAACAAGCGACGGCACAATACTCTTCATGATCCCGGCCATCTTCACCTTCATCCTGTCGGGTTCAAAAGATAGCTTAAGCCAGGGAGAGGTGACAATAGCCCCCCTTACATCCGGGTTCTTCCTTATCAGATAGTCGAGCACAATTCCTCCGCCAAGACTGTGCCCATATAGAAACAACGGGACACCCGGAAATGTTTTCCTGCACTCCTGAAGAAGTATGTCAATCATCTCGTCTGTAATTGCATAGCTCCTTATATGCCCTCTTTTGCCGTCCGAAAGACCATGCCCCGGCAGGTCGACACCTGCCATCCCGATCATGGCTTCAGTAAAAAGACCAGCCCAGCCTTCATACCTGCGGATGTGCTCTCCAAGACCGTGAACAAGAACTATCATGGCGCGAAGCTTTTCACCCGGGCTCATTATAAAGCCTCTCAGGACATATCCGTTGCTGAGTTTTATGTTGAAATCCATCCCTGGTTTTTTTGTTAAATGTACGAAAGTTGACAATATGTTGAACTGATGCAATCAACAATAGGTGATTTGGGAAAGGCGGGAAGGCGCAAGGCGCAGGGCGCAGGGCTCAGGGCACAGGATTCAAAACCATTCTCCCCTATTCCTCTTCCCGAAATTAATTATTTTTTATTTATTCATAATTTGGAATGGCGACGCAAAACAGCTTATTAACGTCTGCATATCTGTGCTTTATGAAATCTTCTTATTTGGAACAGAGCTGATATTAATAGATTTAAGGATATTAAGATTTGTTTATCTTTATTTCTTTGTATAACTTTGCCTTTACAATCAAAAAGTAAGAGACATGACAGCACAGGAATTCAACAGCAGCCTGATAGAGATGAAAAGCAACCTTCAAAGGTTTGCAATGAGTCTCACGTCAGACAGGGATACTGCCCTGGATCTTGTTCAGGACACATATCTGAAGGCAATAACATATAAGGAGAAATTCGTCGATTATACAAATCTGAAGGCCTGGGTTTTTACAATTATGAAAAACACCTTTATAAACAACTACAGGCGCAATGTAAAAGAAAACACAATTATCGACGGCACTCAGGATCTTTACTATCTTAATATGCCCCATGACAAGGGCTTCATCTCCCCGGAATCGAACTATGCGCATGGCGAGATAGAAAAAGCCATTGAATCACTCAGCGATGAGTTCAAGGTTCCATTCAAAATGCATATCGAGGGTTTCAAATATCATGAGATTGCTGACAAACTCGGGCTTAAGATAGGAACTGTTAAAAGCAGGATATTTTTTACAAGGCAGAAACTTATGCAGATTCTCAGCGACTACGGAAGATAGATAGAAGTTTACTTTTATAGGTTAGGTTTAGTTAGAACACATTCAGGTTATTAGATTTGGGTTAGGTTAAACGGCTGAATTCATTCAGCCGTTTTTTCTTTTCTTTCTTATAACTATTCCGATTCCCGTAAATACAACGAACAGTCCTGAAATTATCCATGCCAGCCTGTTTGTGACTTTCGATTCAGCTGCCATTTCGTAAGGCTCTGTGAGAAAAAAATCCGATCGGACAGGCCATAAAAGTACACCGGCCGAATCAGAAAATCCGTTTGTCGCTGTAAGTTTACCTGGCATAATCATCCTTAATGTATAATCGCTGAAGCTGACCCAGAAGTGGTCCGCTGCAAGGTTTACCGCCGAATCGGCTTCTGTTTTATATTTAAGTGCATTAGCCTCACCCAGAAACTCCCGGACCATAGTGCCCTCTGTCCACAGGCTGTCGAAATCATCCATATTCCTTTCAATTAAAGCAACGAATTCATCCTCCCGCTGTTTCAATTCTTCATAGGTTATCCCATTGCCGGCGGCACTTCCGGTCAGCCCTGTAAATTCTCCGATCCATTCCGAAACAATACTCTTTAAATACCAACTCTCTATTTTCTTATCGATTGTATCATTGAACGCTCTGAATTTGAGGCTGTCAGGGCCATTCTTCTTTTCATAAGTCAGGCTTGCCGGAGAATAGAACCACTTTAATTCGTCATCACTTAAAAAGTCACTTACAGGGTATCCGGATGACATTTTTTTATCGACTATTTCAACAAACCTGTATTCGGTATTGAACCATTTGAATCTCTTCCTGAATTCCGCATGCCTCCTTATTGCCCTGTTCGCCCCGCTGTCGGACTGATAAGTGCTGTTGATCTCATCTGCACTGGCAAAAAGCTTTTCGGCACGTTTTACCCATATTGTATCGCCATCATTGTTTATCTCAAGTGAATCCCTGATCGTCCAGGTGCTGTCGAAAGGCACCTGAAAATCGGACAGTTCAAACTTGTTCTCAGTGTTTTTCATCTCGATCCTTCTTGTTACAGATCCATCGGGATGAACAATATTTGTGACAATTGTTTCCGGCTCATTGCATGAAGCAGCAAAAACCAGGACAATTGAAATGACGAGTTTTAAATTCCTGTTCTTCATTATTTTATATGTCAGGTTTAAACTTTTTATCCTCCTTTAGCTTATTTTCAATATATTCTTTCAATTCAGGATCTTCATCTATTATTCTTAGGAGATCCTTATATTTAACCTGCAGCTCACTATATGCGTCAAGAAATTCTTCCATCTGGCTCTCAGATATCCGTACCTCTCCTGCCGGTGACAATTTCGACGACATCCTGTACAGAATGAGTCTTTTCCCAAGTTCCGAAGAAGACATTGCAGATCTTTCATTTCCGGTGATCACAATCTGCCGGCTGAGGTCTTTCACCTGCCTGAAGATAAAAGCCTGCTGATAAACAAAAATTGCGATAAGCACTGCCGAAACTCCGATCAGGCTTCTTCTCGCCCATCCTATATAAACCCAGTCAAAAAGCGACTCCACCAGACCGGGAATCCTGCCGCTCCTTTGATTCCGGGCCCGGATCCTCCTTATGATCTCATCCCCGGCTTCTTCCGGATTAGTTAACTCCGGTCTTGAGTTCTTCAGGATATTCACGATCCTGTCATAATTGTTATTTTCGTCTGTACTCTTCATAAATATTTCTTCAAAAGTGATCCGATTCTTTTTCTCGCATAATGGAGGTTAGCCTTGATTACAGATGCTGACATTCCTGTTATTTTTTCTATTTCATCCGATTTCATGCATTCAAGTTCCGAAAGGACAAACACTGTCTTCTGCCTTGGGCTTAACTGGCTTGTAAGCAACCCTGCTATCCTTGCATTCTCACTGTTTTCAAGTTCGGAGTTCCCCTCATCCGACAAATGATTTGAAATTACAGCCCATTCATTCTCACTGTACCTGTCTTCCTTCTGCCGCTTTTGCCTTCTCAACTGGTCATAGCATTTATTTACTGTAATCCGGTACACCCATGTTTTATAGGAATCAGCTGTTTTGATCTTTCCCAGTTTCTGCCAGACTGTAACCATCGTATCCTGAACTATATCGCGTGCCAGATCCTCATCTCCCAGCATCCTGAAAGCTACCGAGAAAATCAAAGGGGTGCTTTTCTCAACAACCTTCCTGAAATTATGCAGATCGCCGTTCCTGCACTCGTCAATAAGTTCCTTTTCTACCAAAGTCAGCTGAACTTTTATAAATAAGACGTAATAATCACAGAAAGGTAAAAGAAGGTGGGGAAAATAGTCAGGACTTCAGATGCTTTTTTAAAAAAAATCACATCCGGGCCGCTATCTCAGGCGAGAGGACCTGTCAATGATATGATATGTTCCCCGGTTTTAATGCAGCTTCAATATTCGACATGAACTTTTCATACTTAACCCTCGACATCGATGTGTTGCCGAACAACCGTGAAAACCTCTCCCGCGAAAGACTCCTCCAGTCTTCCACACTCATTTCAGCAATCTCAGCATCAATAGTGAACTCCGGAGTCACGGGGAGATTCAGATCCCTGTTCCAGGGACAAACTTCCTGGCATCTGTCACAGCCGTAGACTCTCCTGCCAAGATGCGGAACAATATCATCCGGAACCGGGCCCCTGTTTTCGATTGTAAGGTTTGCTATACATTTCCTGGCATCAATTGTCCGGTTGTCATTTATGGCGCCGGTGGGACATGCTTCAATACATATACTGCAGTTTCCGCAATGATCTTTTGTAAAAGGTTCATCATAGCCAAGCTCCGTATCGAGTATCAGTATCCCAAGAAAGAAGAAAGATCCTATGCTCTTGTTTATCAGAATTGAATGGCGTCCCTGCCAGCCAAGTCCCGCCTCCCTGCCCCATGGCTTCTCAGTAACGGCGGAACTGTCTGCAAAGGCTTTTCCCCCTGTACCGGGTCTGATGCTGTTTATCCATTCAAGAAGTAAGTTGAGCTTTTCTGGAATGACTTCATGATAATCTCTACCATATGTGTACCTCGAAAGAACAGGTGCTTCCGGATCTTTTTGCATTATTCCTGAATAGTAACTCAATCCTGTTACAACAACAGATTTAGCACCGGTTAACAAGCTTGCGGGATCGATCCGCCTGTCAATATCCCTGGCCAGATATCCCATTTTGTCATTCATGCCGGCATCAACCCATGATCGTACCCGTGACCCGTATTCTTCAAGCACACGCGCCCGGGCAATTCCGCAGATATTAAAGCCAAGCTCCGCGGCCTTTTGCTTTATCCCTTCAGAAAGGTCTTTGTCATTTATGCCAGACATGGCAGCAGATTAAAGAAATCCAAGCTCAAGTTTTGCCTCATCGCTCAGCATGCTCTTATCCCATGGAGGATTGAACGTCAGCTTAAGATCACAATCCTTCACTCCCCTTGTGCCCGAAACCTTGTACTTCACCTCCTCTATCAGACTGTCGGCCATCGGACAGTTTGGCGCTGTAAGAGTCATTGTGATGTGAGCCACATGGTCATCATCGATCTCGACATTATAAATAAGGCCAAGATCGTAAATATTAACAGGTATCTCAGGGTCAAAAATGCTCTTGAGAACACCTGCTATCCTTGTTTCAATTTCAAGTTGTTCGGATGGATCCATCTTTTGTTACTTGTTACTGGTTACTGG
>CAZKTX010000005.1:0-37609 GCA_964555805.1 uncultured Rikenellaceae bacterium | reverse complement strand
CAATTTCAAGTTGTTCGGATGGATCCATCTTTTGTTACTTGTTACTGGTTACTGGTTACTTGTTGCTGGTTGCTGGCTTTGCCCTCTGAAGCTTCAGCGAAAGAGGGTTGCTGGTTCTGCGGTACGCGGCATGCGGTACGCGGCTCTCAGCCCTGAGCCCTGTGCCCTGAGCCCTGCGCCTTAAACGCCATCGCATAGAGCTTCATCTGCCGCAACATCGACAGGAGCCCGTTGGATCGTGTCGGCGACAGGTTCTGCCTTAACCCTATCCTGTCGATAAAGTAGAGGTCAGCACTGATTATCTCTTCAGTAGTCCTGCCGGAAAGCACCCTGATGAGCAATGCCACAATACCTTTTGTAATTATTGCATCGCTGTCGGCCGTGAAGGTTACAACTTTGCCGTCGTACTGCGGATAAAGCCAAACCTTTGACTGGCATCCCTCGATAAGGTAATCCTTTACCTTAAACTTCGGATCGATCAGAGTCAGTTCCTTTCCCATTTCGATCAGGATGTTGTACTTGTCCATCCAGTCGTCGAATACTGAAAACTCATCTATTATACTATCCTGAACCTCGTTGAGCGTCATTTCTTTTTTATGAAAACATGCTGATCACCTTTTCAATTCCCGTGCCAAGAGCATCGATCTCCTCAATTGTGTTGTAAAAGCACAATGATGCCCTCACCGTTCCTTCTATTCCGTAATGTTCCATAACCGGCTGGGCGCAATGAGTGCCTGTCCTTACTGCAATCCCAAGCTTGTCGAGGATCATTCCCGTATCGTACTGATGTATATTTTTCAGGAGAAAAGATAGAGTGCAGATCTTATTGGCCGAATGGCCGTAGATTTTCAAACCCGGAATCGAGGAGAGCCTTTCGGTTGCATAGACCAGCAGGGTCTTTTCCCTGTCAGAGATTTCGTTCCTTCCAAGTTCGTTCACATAGCCGAGAGCCCTTCCAAGTCCGATTGCCCCCGCATAATTCATTGTACCTGCCTCGAACCTGAAAGGAAGTTCATTATAGGTTGTCTTTTCAAAAGTCACTCTGTCGACCATATCGCCCCCGCCCTGGTAAGGCGGCAGCTCCGAAAGCCATTTCTCCTTTCCGTACATAACTCCTGTTCCCGTGGGACCATAAATCTTATGTCCCGAGAACACGTAGAAATCACAATCGAGCGCCTGAACATCGGTGATGCCGTGCTGAATTCCCTGGGCTCCGTCGACAAGGACAGGGATACCCATTGAATGAGCCGGTCCGATTATCTCGTTCAGCGGAACTATGGTTCCCAGAGCATTTGATACCTGAGTGACTGAAACAATCCTTGTCTTTGGCGAAAGCAGCTTAAGGTACTCATCGAGCATCAGATCCCCCTGATCGTTAAACGGAATCACTTTCAGAACACATCCCTTGCGCTGGCAAATGATCTGCCAGGGAACGATGTTTGCATGATGTTCCATTTCGCTCACAATAATCTCATCGCCCGCTTGTAAATATCTCTCACCAAATGAGTATGCAATTGCGTTTATTGATCCTGTGGCTCCCGAAGTAAAGACAACCTCTTCCCTTTTGGCAGCATTTATGAACAACCTGACCTTCTCCCTTGCCCCTTCGTAAGCCTCGGAAGTCTGATCGCTCAAAGCATGGACCCCGCGGTGAACATTCCCGTTGTAATCGGTATAGACCTTCCTGACCTCGTCAAGTACGCAAAGAGGTTTCTGGGTGGTGGCGCCATTATCGAAGTATATCAGCGGCTTGCCGTAAACCTTTTTTTGCAGCACAGGAAAATCTGAACGAACTACATCAATATCTATCATCGCGTTTCAGTAATTAACCGCATTTAACCATACAGCTCGCGCATCGCGACAATTCTCCCTTAAGCCTCTGCATTACAAGTCCGTCGAGTCTTTCCTGAAGCGCTTCGACATTTATGTTCTGGATAACTTCGTGGGCAAATCCGAACATAAGCATCAGCAGCGCCTGACGCTTATCGATGCCCCTCGACTGCATATAAAACAGCGCGTTATTGTCGAGCTGCCCGACAGTGGCTCCGTGACTGCATTTTACATCATCGGCATAGATCTCGAGCTGAGGCTTTGTATCCATCCTTGCCTCATCCGTAAGCAGGATATTGTTGTTCTTCTGATATGCAATTGTTCCCTGAGCATCCGGTGCAACATAAATTCTGCCGTTGAATGCGCCTGTCGAAACATCATCAAGGACACCCTTGAAGAGCTGGTTGCTGTGGCAGTTGGGTGATGCATGATCCACATTTACAAGGTTGTCGACATGCTGCCATTTGTCAGACAGGGAAAGGCCGTATGAGTTGCATTCCGCTCCCTCGCCTTCAAGCCTGTGGTAGGTATTGTTACGCACAAGCCCGCCGTGAAGTGTGATTATACTTGATGTGGCACGACTGTTCCTCTCCTGGTGAATGAAAGTGTGAGTGATCTTGCATGCATTGTTGTGTTCATTCTGAACCCTTATCAGATCGAAAGAAGAGTTCTCCCCGGCATAAACCTCTGAGACGGCATTTGTAAGAAACCTCTGAGGCGACAATGTATGGTCGCAAATGATGACCGAGCAGCGGGCATTTTCCCCGACAATTATAAGATTCCGGTGCTGATTGAAAGTATCCCGGTCTGAATCGACAAGATTTACAACCTGCACAGGCTTTGATGGGGAGGCGCCCCCTGGCACATATATGAATACACCATCCGAGACCATTGCAGTATTCAGGTGAATAAGTCCGTCGGCATCATTCTTCGCATATTTGCCGTAGTGTTTCTCCAGGAGGTGAGGATATTTTCTTGCAGCTTCATTAAGACTGCCGATAATTATTCCTCCGGGCAATTCCCTGAGCTTGCCGTTTAATGTCGGATAAAAACCATTCATCAGGACAATGCCATGAGCGTCAAGGTCCGTCACATCGCACCGGAAATCCTCGGCTTTCTGAAAATGGGATTCATCAGGAATGAAATAGCTCTGATAATCATGCCTGAACCAGGACTCCAGGTTTGTATACTTATAGGACTCCATTTTTTTTGTCGGCACCCCCAGAATGCTAAATTTCTCAAAAGCCGCTTTCCTGAATGAATTGAGAAACGGCGTTGAGCCTTCCTCTATCCTTGAAATATTTTCAGAATAAAGCTTTGAAAAAAACTCCGATACCTCTGATTTTCCGTTCATATCAATTCTGATTGTCAACCTCTTTCTTGATCCAGTCGTATCCCTTCTCTTCAAGTTCAAGCGCCAGTTCCTTACCGGCCGTCTTCACGATGCGCCCGTCATACAGAACATGGACAACATCAGGAACAATGTAATCGAGGAGCCTCTGGTAATGTGTTATCACTATCGCAGAATTATCGGGCCTTTTGAGCCTGTTTACCCCATTTGCAACTATCCTGAGGGCATCTATGTCGAGGCCCGAATCTGTTTCATCGAGAATCGCCAGCATGGGTTCGAGCATGGCCATCTGGAAAATCTCATTCTTCTTCTTCTCACCGCCCGAGAATCCTTCATTTACGGAGCGGTTCGCAAGCTTTGAATCAATTTCAACAAGTTCCTTCTTCTCCCTCATCATTTTGAGAAAATCGGAAGCGGAGAGAGGTCCAAGTCCCTTGTGCTTACGGTGCTCATTAACCGCAGTCTTCATGAAGTTTACCATGCTGACTCCCGGTATCTCAATAGGGTACTGAAACCCAAGGAAGATTCCTTCCTTCGACCTGTCCTCCGGGGCCATCTGCAAAAGATCTTTTCCGAGATATGTAACCGATCCTCCTCTTATCTCAACAGTATCCCTGCCTGCAAGAACTGCAGCCAATGTACTCTTTCCCGATCCGTTGGGACCCATTATTGCATGTATCTCACCGGCCCTGACCTCAAGGCTTATTCCTTTCAGGATCATCTTCCCGTTTATTCCGGCTTCAAGGTTTTTTATACTAAGCATGTCAGAATATAATCTTTAAAAATTGAATTAACCTACACTACCCTCCAGACTGATCTGAAGGAGTTTCTGGGCCTCGACGGCGAACTCCATCGGAAGCTTGTTTATTACTTCCCGGGCATAACCGTTCACTATCAGGCCGATTGCATCCTCTGTTGAAATGCCCCGCTGATTGCAGTAAAATATCTGATCCTCTCCTATCTTCGATGTTGTTGCCTCGTGCTCAACAATAGCGCTCTGATTGTCGATCTCAAGGTAGGGGAAAGTATGTGCACCACATTTCCCGCCAAGAAGCAGTGAGTCGCACTGTGAATAATTACGGGCATTTGAGGCATTCTTCAGGACCTTCACAAGACCCCGGTAACTGTTCTGACCGTGCCCGGCCGATATCCCCTTGGATACTATCGTACTCTTTGTATTCTTCCCGATATGTATCATTTTGGTGCCTGTGTCAGCCTGCTGATGATTGTTCGTCACGGCTACAGAATAAAACTCACCGGTTGAATTATCACCCCTGAGGATGCATGAAGGATACTTCCAGGTTATCGCCGATCCGGTCTCCACCTGAGTCCATGATATTTTTGAATTATCTCCTCTGCAAATACCTCTTTTTGTGACAAAATTAAAAATCCCGCCCCGTCCGTTTTTATCTCCCGGGTACCAGTTCTGAACAGTCGAATACTTCACCTCGGCATTTTTCTCGGCAATTATCTCCACAATAGCAGCATGAAGCTGATTCTCATCCCTCATCGGAGCTGTACAGCCTTCGAGATAACTTACATAGCTCTCCTCATCGGCTACAAGAAGCGTCCGCTCAAACTGGCCGGTGTTGGCTGCATTGATCCTGAAATATGTCGACAGTTCCATCGGGCACCTGACTCCCTTTGGAATATAGCAGAATGAACCATCGCTGAAAACAGCCGAATTAAGTGATGCAAAGTAATTATCAGTATAGGGCACAACAGTTCCCAGATACCTTCTTACAAGATCGGGATATTCCCTTACGGCTTCACTGAATGAACAGAAGATAATCCCCAGTTCTGCAAGCGTCTCCCTGAATGTTGTCTTCACCGAAACACTGTCCATAACCGCATCGACCGCCACACCCGACAGATGCTTCTGTTCCTCAAGCGGAATTCCAAGCTTGTCGAATGTCCTTTTAAGTTCAGGGTCGATGTCGTCAAGACTATCAAGCGCCGGTCTCTGCTTTGGTGCAGCATAATATATTATCTCCTGATAATCAATAGCCGGAATCCTGAGGTTAGCCCAATCCGGCATCTTCTTTGTCAGCCAGTGCCTGTACGACTTCAGACGGAACTCCAGAAGCCATTCAGGCTCACCCTTCTTCTCAGATATAAGCCGTACGATATCCTCACTCAAACCCTTTGCGATCTTTTCCGTCTCAATGTCGGTAAAGAAACCGTATTTGTATTCTCCTGACGTGATATCATTAATTATATCATCCTGGTCTTTTTCCATACAACCGTTTAATGCAATTTAATCCGTCTTAATTATAATTAATCTAAATAAGGATGCAAAATTACGAAAAATTAAGGATTTAAGGATAAAAAATACTTCAAAATAGCTGTTCCCTTCCATGACAAAAATCATTATAAAGAAGCCGTCATGGGTTAACAGAAGGTTCAAAATATTTTTAATTTAGCTGCCTCAAATTCTCTTAAAAATTACCTTTTAATCTTATTCTATATGCTCAAAGGACTCTTCCTGAATGGCAAAATGAAAAGGATAACCCTTTTAATGTTTGCTCTGCTTGCACCGTCAGTTCTCATGGCCTCCGCCGGTAATGGTTACTCAATCGGGCCCGTACGGCTTGAGTTTATTTTCTTCGGACTGATACTTCTCGGAGTCGCCCTGTTTCATAAACAGACCTTCCGGGTTGCAGTGACCGGGCTTGCTGTTCTCCTGATTTTCAAGCTTGTGTTTGATCCGGGCTTTCATTTCATGGAGCACTTCTTCGGAACGACACCTATGGCCGAACAGCTTATGGATAAGGAGTTGAGACAGGGGGAATGGGGAATTATCCTCAACCTGCTTGGATTGCTTCTAGGATTTGCAATGCTTTCGAAGATATTCGAGGAATCGGGAGTGCCGGAGCTGCTTCCGCGTTTTCTCCCCAACGACTGGAAAGGACCTTTCCTCCTGCTTATCTTTGTTTTCATCCTGTCATCATTCCTTGACAATATTGCCGCTGCTCTTATCGGAGGAACAATCGCCCTTGTTGTATTCAGGAAAAAGGTTCACATAGGTTATATTGCGGCTCTTGTTGCCGCCAGCAACGCCGGAGGTTCAGGCAGCGTTGTTGGCGATACCACAACCACAATGATGTGGATCGATGGTGTTTCCGCACTGAATGTTGTGCATGCCTATGTGGCAGCTTTTATCGCTCTTCTGTTCTTCGCCTGGTTCGCAGCCCATCAGCAGGATAAATACCAGAAGATTCAGGCCAACTCAAACCCGGATATCCGTATCGACTGGATGAAGTTATTAATAGTTGCACTTATCCTTGCAGGCGCAATAATTTCAAATGTCCTGTACGACATGCCCGCACTGGGGGTCTGGATTGCATTGATCATCGGAGCATTTATCCGCAAAGCTCCATGGCATGAGATCCCGGCGGCCCTGAAGGGGACTATATTCCTTCTCTGCCTTGTAACCTGTGCCTCGCTTATGCCCGTTGAAGAACTGCCCGACGCTTCGTGGGTTACAGCCTTTTCCCTGGGATTCCTTTCATCGGTCTTCGACAACATACCGCTTACTAAACTATGCCTCGAACAGGGACATTACGACTGGGGCATGCTTGCCTACAGCGTTGGTTTCGGCGGATCAATGATCTGGTTCGGATCATCGGCCGGAGTGGCTATTACAAATAAATTTCCCGAGGGAAGAAATGTGATTCTCTGGGTCAAAAAAGGCTGGCATGTCGCGGTTGCTTATGTAATCGGATTTTTTGCCCTTTATCTTCTTTTGGGCTGGGAACCGGCAGATACAAAGGAACATAAAACTATCAACTGCCCGGTGCCAGGCTGCCCGATGGCACAACAGCCGACAGCAGAATTGAACGCTGTGCAGTACCATGAGCTTTTAAAAGATTGAAATATTTGATTATTTGTTTATTTTTGTGGCCTTATAAATCCCACAATTAATAAACAGATTAATCATGACCTCTGGTAAACTCAGACTTCAAGGAAATTTTTGCAAAAAAATTCTGCTGTTCTTCCTGTTTTCGATTATCCCGCTTCTGACATTTGCCTCCTCAGGCAATGTGCCCTCAATCGGGCCGGTAAGAATTGAATTCATATTGTTTGGACTGGTGCTTCTCGGCGTTGCCCTGTTTCACAAGCATACTTTCTGGGTGGCGCTCACGGGGCTAACGGTTATCCTGATATTTAAGCTTATTTTTGATCCCGGATTCCATTTCATGGAACACATGTTCGGAGAGTTGCCTCTTGGTGAACAGTTCCTCGATAAAGAAATGCGCCAGGGAGAATGGGGAATTATCCTTAACCTTCTTGGATTGCTGCTGGGTTTCGCTATCCTTTCGAAAATATTCGAAGAATCGAAAGTTCCGGATATACTTCCGAATTATCTTCCCAACGACTGGAAAGGTCCTTTCCTTCTTCTTGTATTCGTATTCGTCATGTCGGCTTTCCTCGATAATATTGCAGCTGCTCTGATCGGCGGGACAATTGCTCTTGTTGTATTCAAAAACAAGGTGCATATCGGATACCTTGCCGCCATTGTTGCCGCGAGTAATGCCGGAGGAGCCGGAAGCGTGGTGGGCGACACCACAACTACTATGATGTGGATCGACGGGGTTAGTGCATTTGACGTTCTTCACGCATTTATTGCTTCAATATTCGCCTTTGCCTTCTTCGCCTGGTTCGGATCGCACCAGCAGGATAAATATCAGGTGATCCAGAAGGATTCAATTACCGGAATTAAAATTGACTGGAAAAGAATACTTGTTGTGGGCATGATACTTGTCGGAGCAATCCTTTCAAATATTCTTTACGATATGCCCGCCCTGGGAGTCTGGATCGCTATAATTCTTGGAGCACTCATCATTAAGATACCATGGAAAGAAGTTCCCGGTTCCATACTGGGCACAATTTTCCTTCTTTGCCTTGTAATGTGTGCTTCAATGATGCCGGTTGAAGAGCTTCCAAATGCAAGCTGGGGAACAGCATTTGCCCTCGGATTCCTTTCTTCGGTCTTTGACAATATCCCTCTCACAAAGCTGTGTCTCGACCAGGGTCACTATGACTGGGGGATTCTTGCCTTTGCAGTTGGTTTCGGCGGGTCAATGGTCTGGTTCGGATCATCGGCAGGCGTCGCTATAACAAACAAGTTTCCCGAAGGCCGCGATGTTGTGAAGTGGATTAAAAACGGCTGGCATATTCCGGTTGCATATGTTATAGGATTTTTTGCCCTTTACACAATTCTGGGATGGCATCCATCCGACAACAAGGAACACAAGATCAATAACTGCCCTGTACCGGGATGCCCTATGGCAAATCATGCTGAAGCCCTTCTGCCTCCAGGAACTGTCGGTTATCTTGAATTATTAAAGCAGGAATAACCCCCTCCTTCTTAAGGAAAGCGAATAATAAAATCATACGTTATAAATAATCAGGCCCGATACGGCCTGATTATTGTTATTGGACTTTTTTGAGAAAGTCTTAACTTTATATGTTTAAAAATTACCGGAATGAACAAATTTTTATTAATCACAACACTAATAATGACCCAGGCAATAAACTTATCCGCTGATAACGAAAAAGATATCAGGGCAGTTATTAAAAACGTTACAGTATACCCCGACAGGGCACAGGTGAACCATGAAGGCAGCTTCGATCTGCCGGCAGGAACATCAATTCTGAAACTCGGATCCCTCTCCCCGTATATCGATGCTGGCAGCATCCAGGCAAAGGGATTCGGCGATTTCACAATCCTTTCAGTAAACCACAGGAATAATTACCTTGAAAATCTCGAGGCCATTCCCGAAGTGAAAACAATCCGGAGCCAGATCGAAGCCCTCCAGCTGAAAGTTGAGGACGAAAAAGCATCAATCTCGGTTCTGAACGAGAAAGAGGCCTTCCTTGTAGCCAACAGGGCCATCCTTGTTAAGGAGACCACCTTCTCGGTTGAACAGCTTAAGACAGTTATGGAACTGTACACAAACAACATGGAACAGGTCAGGACAACGGTGCTTAAGAAGACAAGGCTTATAAAGGATTATGAGAAACAGATCGAGGCCCTCCAGAAGCAGATCTCCGAGAAGTTCGGGAAACAGCAGCTTCCATCGGGCGAAATTTCAGTTACAGTTTCAGCTGAAAAGCCTGTTTCAGGAAAACTTGCATTCAGTTATGTTGTGAACAATGCCGGATGGTACCCTTCGTACGATATCAGGGTTGACAATATAGCCAAACCGGTCACAATCTATTACAAGGCAAATGTATTTCAGAACACAGGTGTGACATGGAAGGATGTAAAGCTTAGTTTCTCAAATGCAACACCATGGGTGTCGGGAGATATCCCTGTTCTGTTTCCCTGGTTCATTGACTATTACGTCCCGGCCCCAGAACCAAGGGTCATGATCAGGGGTGCCAGGTCCGGGGGAGTGAGGGAAGAAGCAAAACTGAACGAGACTGTAATTGTCGCACAGGAGGCAATGGACCAGTATGCTGAAGCAGCGCCTGTTACAATAGAAAAAAAAGTCGGGGAAACAACTGTGTCCTTCGATGTTGTGGCACCCTATACAATTGAACCGGACGGCAAGGTGCAGACAATTGAGATCCAGCGCACAACAACCCCTGCGGAATACAAATACGTTTCAGTTCCGAAGCTTTCCCCCCTTGCATACCTTACAGGAAACATTTCAGGATGGGCTGAACAAAACCTTATCGGAGGTGAAGTAACCTTATACTTCGAAAACACTTTCGTTGGAAAATCATTCCTTAATGTGAACCAGCTGAAAGACACCCTCACAGTTTCGCTTGGAAATGACAACAGCATACTAGTTAAAAGAGAAAAAAGAAAGGACTTTACAAGCAGAAGAACCTTCGGCTCCAATAAAACAGAGACCTATTCATTCCTTATCACTGTGCGGAACAATAAGTCAAATCAGATAAGGATCACTGTAAACGACCAGATCCCCCTTTCATCCAACAGCGGCATAGAGGTTGAAGCAGAAGAACTTTCGGGCGGCAATTATAACAGGCAGACAGGAGAAATAAGCTGGGACCTTGAAATCAAACCTCAGGAAACCAGGGAAATTATTCTGACATACTCAGTTAAGTACCCAAAGGACAAAACAATAATTCTCGAATAACGACATCTTGAAATGAAAATTCTGGGAAATCTTATCTGGCTTTTATTTGGAGGCATAATAATCGCCATTGAATACTTTATCGGAAGCCTTATCCTGATGCTTACAATTGTGGGTATCCCCTTCGGCCTCCAGACTCTCAAGATGGGATCACTATCAATATGGCCTTTCGGAAGAACAAGCAGGATGGAACCCCAGGCTTCAGGCTGCCTTTACATCCTCATGAACGTTCTCTGGCTTATATGCGGAGGCATCTGGATTGCACTGACTCATGCTTTTTTCGGAGTCCTTCTTTATATTACAATAATCGGCATCCCCTTCGGCAACCAGCATTTTAAGCTTACCGAAGTGGCCATCAATCCTTTCGGAAGACGGATCATCCATACCTGATGCCCCGTAATAATAAGACTAAGAGAAACCACATAAATGAGCAACCCTGAGACCAGTAACACACCTGCCGGCCGGTTCGGCAAATTCGGACTTATTGACCACATCACGCGGAAAACTGTAATTTACAACAAGAGTACGGTTTCAGGCACAGGCGATGATTCATCTGTTATCGACCAGGGGAATGAACTGTCGCTTGTATCAACCGATCTGCTGCTCGAAGGGATCCACTTCAACCTTATATACACGCCTCTTAAGCATCTCGGCTACAAGGCTGTAATCAGGGCGATCTCAGATATATACGCCATGAACGGCACTCCGGAACAGATCCTGATTGCAGTAGGCATCAGTTCAAGGTTCTCGGTGGAACATCTTGATGAGCTTTATGAAGGGATCCACCTTGCATGCAAAAGATACAGGATCGACATTGCAGGCGGAGATACAACAAGCTCCCTCACAGGCATGGCAATCAGTGTGACTGCAATCGGAAGGGCCGGCCGCGACAGGATAGTCCGCCGGAACGGCGCCCGGCCAAATGATCTTATTTGCGCAACCGGCAGTTTCGGAGCTTCGTACATGGGGCTCCAGGTCCTCGAACGCGAACGGAAACTTTTTGATAAGGGTAATCCTGTCCAGCCCGACCTGTCAGGTTATGAATACATTATTGAACGCCAGCTGAAACCTGAATTTCCTGAAAAGATACTAAAGGATTTGTCATCCGTCAATATTCTGCCGACATCAATGATTGATGTTTCCGACGGGCTTGCCTCCGACCTGATTCATATCTGCAGGTTGTCAGGCACAGGCTGCAGGATCTACCACGACAGGATCCCTGTCGATAATGAAACATGGAAAAGTGCGGAGGAGTTTAATATTGACCCCATGATCCCGGCACTCAACGGGGGAGAGGATTATGAGTTGCTGTTCACAGTGGCGCTGGAGCATGCGGAAACAATTAAAACAGTACCCGACGTAACCCTTATAGGTCACATGACAGTTCAGGAGCAGGGGTGCTTCCTTGTTACCGGCGAAGGTAATGAGGTGGAACTCAGGGCACAGGGATGGGTAAAGGAATAGTCTGCTAACGCGGGCCTCGTATTATTCCTCTTTCTGATTTGCGGATAAAATCAATTATGTAATCGCGGTCAGCCGATTGAGTGAATTCCTTTTCTATATACTCAAGAGCCTGGGATACATTCATCCCGTTCTGATAGATAGCCCTGTAAATGTTGTGAATATTATCGATCCTCTCTTTCAGGAAGCCGCGCCTTGTAAGTCCCACTGTATTGAGTCCCAGATAAATCAACGGGTCGCGGTCGGCCTTGATGAAGGGAGGAACATCGGTCCTGACTTTTGAGCCGCCACCGATAATTACATGTCCGCCGATCCTGGCAAACTGGTGCACGAGTGTTCCTGCACTGAGAATGGCCCAGTCATCAACTTTCACCTCGCCTGCCAGTCCTGATGAGTTGCCCAGGATGCAGTTATCTCCGACAATGCAGTCGTGCCCGATATGGGCATATGCCATCACGAGGCAATTGGCGCCGATAATTGTTTTTCCGGCGGCTGCAGTTCCACGGTTTACAGTTGCCGCTTCTCTGATTGTGGTTCCGTCACCGATCTCGGCCGTCGTATCTTCTCCCCTGAATTTAAGATCCTGCGGTATGCCTGAAATAACCGCCGATGGAAAGATCCTGCAATTCCTGCCAATCCTTGCGCCGTAAAGCACAGTCGCATTGGGGCCTATCCATGTTCCTTCACCTATTTCAACATTTCCATCGATGTAGGCGAAGGGTTCCACCGTTACGTTGTCCGCCAGCCTGGCATTGGGATTGACATGTGCTAAATTGGAGACCATTATGCTGATTATTTGTTTTTTACCACTTGCGCAGTCATCTCTCCTTCAGCAATGAGGCGATTTCCCACATAGGCATGTCCGAACATGATGACTATTCCTCTCCTCATTGGCTCTATCAACTCCATCTTAAGAATCATTGTGTCGCCCGGCACCACTTTATGTTTGAATTTGAGCTTATCTATCTTGAGAAAATATGTTGAATACCTCTCAGGTTCTTCAACTGTGCTCAGAACCAGGATGCCTCCGCACTGAGCAAGCGCTTCAACAATAAGAACACCCGGCATAACCGGCTCGTCAGGAAAATGGCCCTGAAAAAACGGCTGATCGAATGTCACGTTTTTTATTCCCACGACCGATGTTTCGTCAAGGGATATTATCTTATCGACAAACAGGAACGGATGCCGGTGAGGCAGTCTTTTTTTTATCTGTTCCAGATTGAATACAGGCGTTTCCGAGGGATCGTAGGCAGGAATGTCAAGTTTCGAGTGGGATTTTTTTATCTCCTGCCTTATAAGTCGTGCGAGCCTTGTATTTGCAAAATGACCGGGGCGTGTTGCAACAACCTTACCCTTAATAGGCTGACCTGCAAGCGCCAGGTCGCCCATTATGTCGAGAAGCTTATGCCTTGCCGGTTCATTCGGATATCTCAGCTCAGTGTTGTTAAGCACACCTGCAGTATGTTTTGTTATGCCCGGCCTGTTGAAGAGAGTGGCAATCCTGTCGATCTCTTCCTGCTCAACCTCCTTTTCAAGAATGACCACTGCGTTGTCAAGATCGCCTCCCTTTATCAGCCCCATCCTGTGAAGCGGCTCAAGCTCATGGAAAAACACGAAAGTCCGGCTCTTGCTTATCTCCTCCTCAAAATCGTCGATTGAATCGAGAATTGCATACTGATTCCCAAGTATCTTTGAATTGTAATCGATCAGCACATTGATGCTGAGATGATCATCGGGATAAATTATCAGGTCGACTCCCCTTTCTTCATCCGAATAAGTAATCTTCTGTTTTATAACAAAATAGTTGCGGTCCTCCTTCTGGTCCACGAAACCTGCCGCCTTAATAGCCTCTGTGAACTTCCAGGCAGCTCCTCCCATTATCGGAGCTTCAGGTCCGTTAAGCTCTATTAACGCATTGTCGACCCTTAGGCCATGAAGTGATGCAAGCACATGCTCGATTGTCGATACAGAGGCCCCGTTCTGAGTAAGGGTTGTGCCTCTTGAAGTATCTGTCACATTATCGGCGATCGCATCAATAACAGGCATCCCGGGCAAATCTGTCCTGCAGAACTTGTATCCGTGATTGGCCGGAGCCGGTTTGAATTTAATTGTTACTTCAATCCCGGTATGCAATCCTTTTCCGTTAAGGATTACCTCTTTTGCAAGAGTTCTCTGTTTCTCACTCATCAATAGTAAGGAATTAACATCCGGGTACAAAAAAAATCAAAAAAACCGAACATTCAAATTATTCTTCCTTAAGAAGCCTTAGCTGCTTTTCAAGGTCCTCAACTTTCCTGTATAATTCAGGAAGGCGTTTGAAGATAACCGATGACCTCATGAAATCCCTGTGATCCATCGCCGGATAACCCAGGAGCACCGAGTTTTCCTTCTTAATATCTCCGGGGATTCCCGACTGGGCACCAATCCTGGTCCCGTCAGCCACTTTAATATGTCCCGACAGGCCGACCTGTCCGCCGAACATGCAGTTTCTGCCAACCTTTGTCGATCCTGCAATCCCTGTCTGGGCAGCCATAACTGTATTCTCACCAATCTCCACATTATGCCCGACCTGGATCAGATTGTCGAGCTTGACTCCTTTTCTTATTACAGTCGATCCCATCGTAGCCCTGTCGATCGTGACGTTTGCCCCGATTTCAACATTGTCCTCGAGTATTACATTCCCCAGCTGGGGAATCTTCATGAACTCGTTTTCCGACTGGGGTGCAAACCCGAAACCATCGCTCCCGATGACGCTGCCGGCATGAATCGTGCAGTTATTCCCGACAATGCATTCGCGATAGATTACAACACCCGGATTCAGGGTGCACTTCCTGCCGAGCCTTGTATTGTCTCCGATATAAACATTCGGGTAAAGAGAACACTCATCTCCGACAACACAATTATCACCGATGTAAACAAAGGGGCCAATGTAAACGTCCTTCCCTATCACAGCCGAAGTTTCAATCACAGCCGTCGGATGAATGCCCTGCTTCCTCGGCCTTGCCTGGTCAACAAGCTGAAGAAGGGAAGCAAAGGACTCATAGGCATTCTCAACTTTTATCAATGTGGCTTTAATTTCCGCATCCGGCACAAAATCGCTGTTTACAAGAACTATCGACGATAAGGTTGTGTAGATGTAATGCTCATACTTTGGATTGGCAAGAAAAGAGAGGGCACCGGGATGACCTTCCTCGATCTTTGCAATTGTATTTACTTTGACTTCCGGATCCCCTACTATCTCACCCTTAAGGAATCCGGCAAGGGTAGCCGCATTAAATTCCATATAGCTTACTGTTTTTTTATCTCTTTGGGATAACATAAATAATACTTCGTTACACGTTCCGAAAGCAGCCTGTGTTCAAACATATCGGATACTTCCGTAATATCTGCAGTTGAACCGTTCTTCAGAAGGATCATCACCTCCGGGGAATCGGGTGCATAGGTACGGTTTGACACCGTCCCTGAAAAGACATAGTAACCTGCCAGTTCCGGACTTATTTTCAAATAACCGGCAGCCATGTCAGTAAGTTCCTCAATCCTGCCTTCAGGAAAGGGATCGTTCTGAAGCTCGACCGAAAGAAGGTTTCTGTTCATCAGCCTCCGCGACAGGTCCGAAAGAATAAAGTCAGAACTATCAGACCAGTATTTTGCTGATGCAAGAATATCAGTGTCATCAAGCCGGGTGAAATTTGACGCGATTATACCCGGTGTAAAAAGGCCGCCCGGCCCGAGGTCGGCAGGACCGATGTTGTTCCTGAGAAAGAACTTCAGCGCAGGAGTTGCAAAGATTTCAACTCCCTGCAGAGACACTTCCCTGGCTCTCTTAAGAACTTTAACCAGAAGACTTTCCGACGAAAGGACAGTCTTGTGCATATACACCTGCCAGTACATCAGCCTGCGGGCTATAAGGAACTTCTCAAGCGAATAAATTCCCTTTTCATCCATTACAAGGCTGTCATTCACAACATTAAGCATCCTGATTATCCTGTCGGAGCCTACCGACCCTTCAATTACACCTGTAAAAAAAGAATCCCTCCTCAGGTAATCGAGTCTGTCCATATCCATCTGCCCCGATATGAGCTCATGCAGGAACTTCCTTCCGTATGTGCCTTTGAAAATGTCGATTGCAAGACTGAGTTTTCCCTCAAATTCGTCATTCAGCCGCTCCATGAGCATAAGTGAGAGGTCTTCATGCCTGATGCAGCTAATAATCGAGTTTTCAAGAGCGTGGGAGAAAGGACCGTGCCCGATGTCGTGAAGCAGAATCGCAACAAGGGCAGCCTCCTCTTCTTCCGGAGAGATGTCAACACTCTTGCTTCTCAGCGTTTTAAGAGCATTATCCATAAGGTACAATGCACCCAGACAATGCTGGAACCTGCTGTGATTTGCACCCGGGTAAACAAAGCTTGTAAGGCCAAGCTGCCTTACATTCCTCAGGCGCTGGACCCACGGGTGCTGTATGATGTCGTAAATAAGATCGCCCGGAATGCTTATGAACCCGTATACCGGATCATTAATTATCTTTTTTTTATTTGTCAGGTATGCCACCCTTTGTTTACTTAGGCTACAAAAATATGAATTTGTTTCGATTGCGCTTAAATAATCGAAACCCGTCTTATCCAGACAAATTCATAATTTTACAAAAAAGAAGATAAAAATTCACCATTTACTGTCATATTTGAAATTTTTACCGTCTTTATATCGTCAAAGCTCTGCTAAGACAGCCAAATCTATCCTGAAACATGAAGATCGAGATCCGAAACCTCAATATGATTTATTCAAACGGAAATCATGCGCTTAAGGATATCGATCTTGAGATTGGGACAGGGATGTTCGGGCTTCTCGGACCCAACGGGGCAGGAAAGTCAAGCCTGATGCGAATTCTTGTGACTCTTATGAAACCTACCTCCGGAGTGGTCCTTGCTGATGGCCGCGATATCCAGACAATCCGTAAGGAGTACCGCAGCCTGCTTGGTTATTTGCCCCAGGACTTCCGGTTCTTCACCTCGCTTAAAACATGGGAATTCCTCGACTATTCAGGATCACTTGCCGGTCTGAGGAACAGAAAGAAACGGATCGCCGAGGTCGACAGGCTCCTCGATCAGGTAGGCCTCCTCGAAGTGCGCGACCGTCAGGCAAACCGGCTCTCGGGAGGTATGAAAAGAAGGCTTGGAATAGCTCAGGCACTTATCGGAAACCCTGGAATCATAGTTGTTGATGAACCTACAACCGGACTCGACCCTGATGAAAGAATACGCTTCCGTAACATACTATCGGACCTCAGCCAGAACGAGGTTACAATAATCCTGTCAACACATATAGTCGGGGACATCTCATCAACCTGCCAGACAATGACTCTTCTCAACCGCGGAGAGGTCGTGTTTTCAGGTTCTCCTGAAAACCTTGTTAGTAAAGCTGAAGGTCATGTGTTCCGGCTAACCCTGTCGCAGCAGGAATATGACACTGTTAAGGAACAGTATAATGTGATATCTACGATACCTGTCGATGAAGGATGGGAAGTACAGATAGTTTCGGATGATCCCCCTCCCTTCAATCATACAACCGTAATCCCGAATATTGAACACTCCTATGTATATTATATGGAGCACAAACTCAAGGCTGACTTAACCTGATGGAACTCATTCATAACATAAGGACAGTGGCAAGGTACGAAGCCAGGATACTGAGGAGGAGCTGGTTCTTCAGACTGTTTTCACTTGGAGCCCTTTTTATCTTCACAATTCTAAATCTCGGATTCTTCTCTCCAATTGGTGATGAGGACTGGCAGTTGGTTGCATTTCCCGCATCGGTGCCTCATTTAAACCTTTATCTGTTGAATATCGGTCAGGCAATTGTTGTAATATTTCTTGCTTCAGACTTCCTCAAAAGAGACAAGAAGGTTGATACAAACGAAGTGCTGTATACACGATCGATGTCGAATTTTGAATATATTATCGGCAAAACCACCGGTGTACTCCGGCTTTTCCTCAGTCTCGATATAATTATTCTGCTTATCGGACTTCTGATGAACATAATATCGAAGAGCATGACTGTCGATCTGCCTTCGTACCTCTGGTTCCTCCTGATTATTTGCATCCCGACTATAATCTTCAGCCTGGGTCTTTCATTCATGCTGATGTCGCTCCTCAGGAACCAGGCAATCACCTTTCTGATACTTCTTGGAATCGCGGCGCTCAATATGTTCTGGCTGAACTTCAGGTTCGGATATATATTCGACTACATGGCTTTCGGCCTCCCGGTTTTTAAATCCGGTATGATAGGATTTGACAATATATCGCTTATCCTGAACCAGCGGCTTACATGGTTCTTCCTGGGGCTTTCGCTCATACTTGCTACAATACTTCTCTTCAAACGTCTTCCCCAATCCAGGATACACACATCGGTTTCGACAGTTTTCATGCTGGTTTTTCTCGCCCTGGCAGCCTTCTGCGCATGGAATACCTTGTCGGTTTACAGTACCGGCCTCAACAATAAACTCACTGTAATCGAAACCAACAGGCTTTTTGAGAACAGCAGTTTTGTAACCCTCACAAGGGCTGAGATCGATTTTGAACATCTCGGCGATTCCCTGAACGCTTCTGCAGTTCTTAATTTCACAAACAATAACGACAAGCCTCTCGATTCATATCTGTTTTCATTGAATCCTCAACTCAGGGTAAACGGTGTAAGCTCATCCGGGAAAAAGCTGGACTACAAAATGACTGGTCATATAATCTCTGTCGATCCGGCTGAATCACTGGCACCGGGCGAGAAAGACAGTATAAGTATCTCCTGGTCAGGTAAGATAGATGAGTCATTTTGCTTTCCCGATAATAACGATAATATATATAGTGCACCATACACAGTGGTGATGCTTAATGTAAACAAAAGACAGGCCTTCCTTACTCCCGATTATGTGCTGCTTACTCCTGAATCGCACTGGTACCCGGTGCCGGGGCTTAACTATTACCCCTCAAACCCTGCCAGGCTGAAAGTCGACTTCACTGATTTTATTCTTAAGGTTAAGACAAGAGACGATCTTATGCCTGTAGCACAGGGAAACATGAAAAAAGAAGGTTATAACAATGTTATAACATCCGATTCGCCCCTCACAGGACTCTCGCTTGCGATAGGAAACTACAGGTCTGACACGCTTACTGTCGACTCGGTAACTTATATATCTTATTATTATCCCGGGCATGATTATTATAAGAAGGATCTGGCCGAACTTAAAGACACAATCAGTTTTCTTGTCTCAGGCATAATGAGGGATCTTGAGACCAGCTTCTCGGCCAGATATCCGTTCAGCACGCTTAAACTTGTGGAGGTCCCTGTTCAGTTCCATTCCTTTCCAAGGATGAGCACTCAGACAATGGCTGAACTTCAGCCTTCAATGGTGCTCCTCCCCGAGAAACTGTCGATGATCAATAACTCCGGCTTCCGGAAACGGTTCACCCGGCAGAAGAACAGAAATACAAGAAACAACCAGATTATCACTGACAAGGAGCTGCAGGTAAGGTTATTCAACGATTTTGCAAGGAACGCTTTCATTAGCGGTGAAAACACAAGGTATGTGAATGGTGAAAACCAGTCAGAGCCTGTGCGCTACCGTCTTGGACCGAACTTCTATTTTTTCAGAAACAACTTCAACTCAGCCGAATACCCGGTAATTAATGCTGTTTTTGAATCCCATCTTCAGAAACAGTTTTCGGAGACTTCCGAGTTCGGCAGCATGTCGGGGGACCTTCAGAAAAATGACAGGGCCAACCTGGTCCTGAGAAATAAAAGCTTCAGGGATGTCCTGGCCATGAATCCCAAAGGCGATACAATAAGAAATGTACTTACTCTCAAGGGCGATTACCTCTTCAACCTCTTCAGGGCCAGGGTTGGCATCGAGGAGTTCAACGACTGGTTCACAGCTTATCTCGACAGTCACAAGTACCGGAGCGTTGAAGTAACTGACCTCAACACCGACATGAAAGAAAAATTCGGATTTGAGTTTTACCCTTACCTCCACGATTGGTTCAACAGCAAGGAACAGCCCGGATTTGTCTTTTCAGGTCTACAGGCCAGGGAAATCATAATAAGCAACAGGGTCCGATTCCTTGTAACATTCACGGCATCCAATCCCGAACCGGTTACCGGGATATTCAATGTGGCCTTCCGGACGGCAGCTGAAGGCGGCCGCCAGGCAACCGGCTACTACGAAGGTTCAGACCAGGGGGGGTATACAGTAATGATGCAGGGCCAGGGACCAGGCTCCGATATTTCAGGAATTGTAGTGCTTGGTCCTTCGCAGGCAAAAAAAATAAGCATAATTCTGGATACCGAACCTCGCGAGTTGATAGCTAACTCACTTTTCGCGAAAAACATTCCGGGTGAAATAGTGCTGCCGATCGATAACATAGTGAAATCAAGAAATAACACAGTTTACACCGAAGGTGAAGAGCTTCTTCCTTCAGTTCCTCCCTTTGAGTCGCCCGGTGAGATAGTTGTTGACAACGAGGATCCCGGCTTCTCAAACGACAACTCCACAGTAATGAGCCCGCTTAAAAGGATTCTCGGAATCAAAAAAAGACAGGCCGATACATACCAGCCGGTCAATATGTACTGGGCGCCGCAGTACTGGCAGGCAGGAGTGATGTCGTCCTATTATGGCAAATACATCCGGTCGTCGGTGTTTACCCGTGCTTCACGTGGTGAAAAACTTGTGACCTGGGTTACTCCAATCACCAAAGCGGACTACTACGATATATATTGTTATGTTGGAAAAACAGCCGACAGGACGGTTGTCCGCTCAGGAGGAGCGGCGCCGCCGCCTCCGGGGGAACCACAGCAGGGGAATAACACATATAAGGATTTACACTACCTGATATACCATGACGAAGGCGTCGAAAATATTTCTCTTGATTTTGAAAATGCCGAACCCGGCTGGAACCTTCTTGGCCGCTATTATATCTCATCCGATTCCGCCAGGGTTGAAATGACAAACCAGTCGTCAGGCCGTGTTGTTATTGCTGATGCTGTGAAATGGGTAAGGGCAAATTGAATTTAATGACATTTTAATACGATAGTCGGAAAATTATGATACATAGGATAAAAAAAATTAAATCAATTACCGGTAGGCTGGCTCTTCTGATTGTTATGGGAGCTTCAGGCCTCCTTTCATCAGCTCAGCAGGGACTTACGCTTGAGCAGTCGCTGCAGATAGCCGAGTCGAACAGCCCTTCAATGCTCAGGACAAGGCTCAGCCTTGTCAGGAGCCAGGAAAACCTGAATGCACAGAATGCCTCGCTGAAATCACAGTTCTCATTGTCGGTTAATCCCATCGGTTACAGCCAGAACCGGTCGTTCAATGACCTGATCTCCAAATGGAATTCAGTGAAAACAACTGAAAGCTTCGGCCTTTTCACAATCTCGCAGCCCATAGTGTTCACCGATGCAAGGCTCTCTCTAATCAACCGGTTCGGATACAGGGATTCATACAGCGAGTACAGCAACTCCACAACAAAAGGTTTCAGTAACAGCCTGTCGCTTAATTTCGACCAGCCCCTCTTTACTTACAACAGGACAAAGCTTCAGCTCAGGGAACTTGAACTGGCGCTCGAAAACTCCCAGATAAGCTATGCAGTCCAGCTCCTGTCACTCGAAAGAGGTGTATCTCAGGCATTTTACTATGTATACCAGCAGCAGCAGAGTTATGAGATCGCACGTCAGGCATTCGACAATATGCAGAAGAGTTATGAAATAATAAAAAACAAGGTAGATGCCGGCATTTCAGCCCGCGAGGAAGGTTTCCAGGCTGAACTGAACCTTGCAACCGCCAGGTCGGATTATGAAAACCGCCAGGTCGATCTTGAAAATGCGAAGGATGAGTTTAAAATCCTTATCGGGATGAGCCTGTACGATGATATAATAGTTCTGCCAAATATCCAGGTCGATACAGTGCAGGTTGATATTGCCCTTGCAATCGATCAGGGTCTTGCAAACAGGATGGAACTGCGCCAGCGTGAAATTGATATTGAAGCCTCCCAGTTTGACCTTATCCAGACAAAATCGCTTAATGAATTCAGGGGAAGCCTTGGCCTTTCTATCGGATTATTCGGCGACAACGAAAAACTGGGTGACGTCTATGCAAATCCCACCGACAACGAAGACGTCTCACTTTCATTCAGCATCCCCCTCTGGGACTGGGGAGAAAGAAAATCAAGGATAAAAGCATCTGAAGCTGCAATAAAATCTGCAGAAATTTCACTCGATGAAGAAAGAAATGATATTATTCTGGGTATCAGGAAAGTCTTCAGAAACCTGATAAACCTGAGGAACCAGATCGACATTGCCCGGCAGAATGTAACAAATGCCCAGCTTACATACGACCTCAACCTTGAAAGGTACAGGAACGGCGACCTGACAGGTATGGACCTTAACCTTTTCCAGGAACAGCTCTCACAAAAACAGCTGTCGTACACAAATTCGCTGATCTCATACAAGCTGGAACTGCTTAACCTCAAGATACAAACACTTTACGATTTTGAGAAGAAAGAACAGGTTTCACCCGTAATGACACTGGAACAATAAAACAATTAAAATAATGAAAAGAATAATAATCTTGTTTGCAGCTTCACTGATAGCAGCAGGCGGATGCAGGAACCAGGATCAGAGCCTGACTGCCGATGTCGAAATTCCCGTTTCCGTTCAGGATCTGAAGCTGAAACCGATAGAAGAATATGTCAATACAACAGGTACGGCATTTCCGAAAGGCGAGATTGAACTGAAATCCAAAATAGCCGCTGACTATTTCCTCGAAAGTAACCCCCGGACAGGCCGACAGTGGCAGCTCGGCGACCGGGTCAGCAAGGGGAACCTGATAGTACGGCTGGAGGATCAGGAATATGTGAACTCGGTCAAGATGGAAACAAATCAGCTGAACCTGGAGCTCATGGAAAGTGAACTTAAGAAACAACAATCACTCTATGAAAAGGGAGGCGTAACACTCAAGGAGTTGAAGACCGCGGAAATCAACTACGAAAATGCCCGGACAACAGTTGTCACAGCAAAACTCCAGCTCGAAAAAACAAGTCTGACCGCTCCTATCGAAGGGGTCATAG
The DNA here is from genome assembly GCA_964555805.1 of uncultured Rikenellaceae bacterium. Classification (GTDB taxonomy): domain Bacteria; phylum Bacteroidota; class Bacteroidia; order Bacteroidales; family VadinHA17; genus LD21. The sequence goes on along the minus strand of CAZKTX010000005.1, from coordinate 14,750 downwards.
TCGAACTTCCCTATTACACCCAGGGAACCCATATCGAAGCAGGTGTTACAATTGTAAAGATAATGGACTACCGGACAATGTACATGGATGTCCAGCTTCCTGAAAAATACATACCTGTAATCAAGCCCGGCCAGATCGTCAGGATGACAAATTACACCCTCCCCGACGACACGATAATCGGCAGTGTAACGCAGTTGTCTCCTGCAATCAATCCCGATACAAGGACCTTCCGGGGATCCATTTCAATTAATAATCCGGAATTGCTGCTCCGTCCGGGAATGTTCGTCAGGGCCGATATTGTAACCAACCGAAAGGACTCAGCTATAGTAATTCCCAAAAACATAATCCTTTCGAGGCAGAGAGGCAAAACTGTTTTTGTTGTCGACAGGGGGCTGGCTGTGGAAAGGATAATAGAGACCGGCCTCGAGAATATTACTGACGTTGAAGTAACAAGAGGCCTTGAAAAAAATGAGCGTGTTGTAACAAGCGGCTTCGAAACACTGAGCAACAAGTCGAAGGTGAAAATCATCAAATAACTGCTATGAAAGCCATTGCCCGATTTGCTGTAAACAACCCTGTAACGGTTCTGATGTTTGTGCTGGCGATCATCCTGCTTGGATTCATCTCCTTCGGGAAGCTGGGAACCGATCTCTTCCCCGATCTCAATACACCAAAAATATATGTAGAACTAAAGGCGGGGGAAAAACCTCCCGAGGAAATCGAGAAAAACTATGTTGACCAGATCGAGTCGCTTGCAATGAGACAGAGTGATGTTTCAAGCGTTTCATCAGTTTCGCGGGGAGGAACAGCCGTTATTACAGTTGAATACAGCTGGAACAAGGACATGGATGAGGCTTTCCTCGACCTTCAGAAGGAACTCAGCTCATTCAGCCAGAATTCCGATCTTGAAGATTTCACAATCTCCCAGTACGATCCCAATGCCTCACCGGTGATGATAGTCGGACTCCGTAATCCGCGGATCGAAAATATGGATGAACTGAGAAAGGTTGCAGAGAACTATGTGAGAAATGAACTCGTAAGGATTGAAGGGGTAGCTGACGTAAGGATAGTCGGAAAGGAAGAAAGCGAAGTTGTAATCGAGACAAACAAATACCTGCTCGAATCGTTCGGACTTACAACCGATGCAATCGCCGCTCAGATTATGAATTACAACAGGAATGTATCGGGCGGTTCAATAGTCGACATGGGAACCAAATATGTCGTAAAGGGTGTAAGTGTTCTTGAAGACACCGAGGATCTTCAGAATATTATTGTCGGATTCAAAACACCGGCCGCGGCTGTCAGCGGGCAATCCGTTGCAGGTCAGGCCGCGGGTAATGCCTCCGCCGGCGAAAGGGTGCCTGTTTACCTCAGGGATGTTGCCAGGATAGCCTTTGAGAACAAGGATCCTGAAAACATAGTTACAATAAACGGCGAACGATGCATCGGCCTTTCAATTTACAAGGAACCGAAATTTAACACAGTAGATGCTGTGGAGAGCCTCACCAAAGCCTTTGACCAGCTCGGGAAAGCTCTGCCCGGCTATGAATTCGTTAAGGTACTCGATCAGGGAACCTATATCCGGGATTCAATAGGCGAAGTGAAAAACACCCTTCTTCTGGGGATCTTCCTTGCTGTAATCGTGTTGTACGTCTTTCTCCGAAGGATTGGTGTCACACTCGTAATAAGCCTTGCAATTCCGATCTCAATTATTGCAACCTTCAACCTTATGTACTTCAGCGATCTGACACTGAACATAATGACGCTTGGAGGACTTGCACTGGGAGCCGGGATGCTTGTCGACAATGCAATTGTTGTGCTTGAGAACATAACCCGGAACAGGGAGGAAGGTATGCCTGTAAAAGAAGCCATTATTACAGGTACAGCACAGGTGGGAGGTGCAATCACAGCCTCCACGCTAACAACAATAGTTGTTTTCCTTCCAATAGTCTACCTGAGGGATGCCTCAAGCGAGATGTTCCGCGATCAGGCATGGACAGTCGCCTTTGCACTGATCTCATCTCTGATAGTGGCAATGCTTGTGATCCCAATGCTTGTGTCAACATTGCTTTCGTCAGAAAAGAAAAATACAGTATCTGCCAAGGCCTTAAATTTCACAGGGTTCGGCAAATATCTCGACAGGATCCTTGAAAAAAGAAAGCTTGTAATTCTTCTGTCGATTTTGATACTTGCCGCATCAGGCTTTCTTGTTCCCAGGCTCGGAAGCGAATTCATGCCGCGCTCCGAATCGGCTGAATTCACAGTAAAGCTAAGGCTTCCCGAAGGCACCAGCCTCGAAAGGACAAACAATACAGCTGTGAGAACTGAAGAGATAATAAGAAGCCTTCTGGGAGAAAAGGTCAGGCTGATCTACACCCAGTCGGGAAGCGACAATAATTCATCCCTGTCACTCACTGCCGGATCGAAGGGAGAGAACACCGCTTCACTTAAAGTCATTCTGAAAGATGAATTTGCCTTCGAAACTGAAAATGCAATAAGTCAGGTCCAGGCATATCTTGGCACTATCCCCGACATTGAAGTAAGCTTCTCAAGGGAGGAAACAGCTCTCCAGTCATCGCTTGGAACAACCGAAGCCCCTTTTGCCCTGGAGATATCCGGAAAGGATTTTCCAGAAATGGAAAGAATACTGAGGGAATCTGAATCAATACTGAAGGAAAACAAGGGCCTTTCCAACATAACAACTTCACTCGACGAGGGTACTCCCGAAGTGGAGGTTGAAATCGACCGCTTCAAGACAAGCTACTATGGTGTGACTGTCGAAAGTGTTATAAACCAGATCAAAGGATATTTGCAGGGAGCCTCCGCAGGAACCTTCGAAAAGGATGGTGAACTTAAGGACATTACAATTAAGCTGGGCGACATATCCCTGAGCCAGCTTAACGACCTTATAATAACTGCCGGGAATGTGAAAGTCCCGCTTAGCGAAATCGCCAGGGTAAGAACTATAACAAGCCCCCGGGAGATAACCCGCCGCAATCAGTCGAGGACTGCTTATATCTATGCGATGACAGGCAAGGATCAGCCTCTTGATAAGATAATCAGAGAAGCAGAGGCTTCGCTGGGCTCCGTGGCGCTTCCGTCCGACTATAAACTTGAGTTCACAGGGGAGGAACTCAAGCGCAGGGAATCAATGTCGAACCTCACATTTGCGCTCATCCTTTCTCTTGTACTTGTATTCATGGTTCTTGCCTCGCAATTTGAATCGATAATCCAGCCGTTCGTTGTGATGCTTACAATACCACTGGCGGGAGTTGGTACTGTTCTCACCTTTTTCATCCTCGGCAAACCCCTGAACATGATGGCATACATTGGAATAATCATGCTTGCAGGGATAGCTGTTAACAACGCTATAATACTGATCGACAGGATAAACCAGCTAAGGGAATCGGGAACACCTAAACGGGAAGCCATTGTTCAGGCGGGAGCTCAGAGGATACGGCCGATTCTGATGACAAGCCTCACAACTATCCTGGCGCTTGTGCCTCTTACTATCGGAATAGGTGAAAGTGCATCACTCAGGTCTCCCATGGCTCTTGCAGTGATAGGAGGTCTTTTCTCCTCCACAATTCTTACCCTGATAGTCATCCCCTGCGTTTACTGGGTTTTCGACAGCTTCAGCGATCTTGTGACAGGCAGGAGAAAGATCAGCCGCGAAATAACAAATAAAGCATAGGAAGATATGGATTTCATTCTAAAAAGAAAGGTCCTTATCAGCATGCTCTTCATAGGGCTGTCCGTGCTGGGTTATGTTTCGTACAGGAAGCTGGCTGTAGAGCTGCTTCCCAATGCAGAATTCCCGACACTGATAGTACAGGTGGGATCACCCCTCGAAGTCGATCCCTCATACATTGAAAACCAGGCGATCATCCCAATCGAGGGAGCCATCGGAACCCTCGGGGATGTGGAAAAGATAGAATCGAACATAACTTCAAGGTTCGGCACAATATTCATCTATTATGTTAAGAATGCCGACCTTAAATATGCAAACCTGAAGCTTCAGGAGAAAATAGACCTTTTAAGGAGCTCATTGCCTCAGGAATTCTTTATCAATGTAATAAAAATTGACCTCGAACAGCTCACAAACCAGTTCATGGCTCTCCAGGTAAGGGGTGAAGGAGGAGTTGACAGGATACGCAACATAACCGACAGGGAGATCAAACCTGAACTCGAAAATATTGACGGACTTGCCGGTGTTCAGGTTTACGGAGGCAAGGAGAACGCTATCGAGATCCGTCTTAACAGAAGAGCATGCAAATCGCTGGGGATAACAATGAACCAGATCAGCTCCCTGCTTAACAATAACAGCAGGGATAAGACATTTGCCGGGAAGGTAATCGATGGAAGCCGGGAGATGTATGTAAACGTAACATCCTCATATACTGATGTTAAAGATCTGGGAAACATTATTGTGAAACAGGATGGGCCGGTTCTTTTGAGGGATGTCGCAGAGATCTTTTACGGGGTCAAGGAACAGAATACAATAAGCCGGGTGAACGGCCTCGATGAAATTACAATCAACCTTGTGAATGACAGGCAGGCAAACCTTATCGGGCTGTCGCATACAACTCTTAAAGAGATTGAGAGGCTGAACAGGGAGCTTGCTTCATCAGGAGTCGAAATAAGCGTCCAGTACAACAGCGCTGAGACCATGGAAAAGAACATAAACCAGATTATAAGCCTGGCTATAACCGGCGGATTGCTGGCGGTTCTTATTCTGTGGTTCTTCCTCCGCAACATCCGTCTTGTCACAGTCATTGCAATCTCAATACCAATATCAGTCTACACCGCTTTCAACTTCTTCTATGCCTTTGGCATCAGCATAAACAGTCTTACTCTTGTAGGCATCGCCCTTGCAATAGGCATGCTTGTTGACAATTCGGTAGTTGTGCTTGAAAACATATACAGACTTGCAGGGGCGGGAAAAGATCCTGAAACCTCAGTCAAACAGGGACTGAGAGAAGTCGTCCGTGCTATTTTTGCCTCTACATTAACAACTGTAATAGTCTTTCTGCCATTCCTGTTTACAACCAACTTCCTTATAAAGCTTATAGGGAAAAACATAAGCGTTTCAATTATCTCAACCCTTATAGTTTCACTCTTTGTTGCCATGCTTGTTATACCGATGGCAACCTTTTATCTTCTTTCAGGTCCCTCAAAAGATAACTCAGATGTATTCAAAAGACTCTCGATTCACGACAGGCTTATACAGGCTTACCACCTTGTCCTGAAAGCATGTATGAGAAAACCTGCCGCTACAATAATCGGGACTCTGGCGCTCTTTTTCACAGCTCTCCTTGTGAGTCTTGGTCTCAGCCTTACCTCCGGGAATGAAGTGGAAACCTCCGAATTCAGGATGAGCATCACAATGCCGGCCGGATCGACACTTGCAAAAACCGACGCTGTGGTTTCGGAAATAGAGTCGCGGCTTGCCTCAATCCCTGAAAAAGAAGATATTGTAAGCCGCATAGAGGAAGACCAGGCTACGGTTACAATCAACCTTAAGGAAGACTGGGACAAGGAAAGCAGGAGAAAACTGGCAGAGATAAAAAACGACATTTCAGAGAAGACAAGGAATATTTCCTCGGCAGAAATCAGCATGGACGAGATTTCAACAAGCGGGGGGTTCACAAGCAGCAGCGAGAGTGCGGGCATGAGTAATCCCGGAGCCGATTTTGAATCACTCCTCGGAATCGGATCAAAACCGGAATCTGTAATTATAAAGGGCCAGAACTTTGAGCAGATGAAAGATCTGGCTGACGATATCAGAACTTATATAAACAACCTCGAAACTGTCGACAATGCAAGGATAAATGTTCAGGACAACACTCCGGAGGTCCAGCTCCATTTCGACATGGATCATATTGCGCGTAACGGCTATACACTTGGCGATCTGGCATCCGCCCTTTCTTCATTCGGAAGGGAATACTCATCCGGAGCCACTTTCCGGCAGGGAACTGAAAGCTACGACATCATGATCAAATACGCCGACACCGACTCTCTCAACAACTCCCAGGCCGAAAAAACTATTGACGACCTTAAAAGACTCGAGGTGTCGGGACAGAACGGAGCCGTGATTGAAATGGAAGAACTGGCTGAGGTGATTTTCGCCTATGGCATGGGAAATATTCACCGCGAGAACCAGGAAAAAAGAGTGACTGTTACATATAGTTACAAGGAAGAAATAAAATCATCAAAGGATCTGCTCGCAGGGGCTCGCTCTGAAGTGGGGTCGATAGTATCGGGCCTGAATATCCCATCGGGAATTGCAGTTGAAATAGTTCAGGAAGAAAACCAGCTTAAGGAATTCTATTATCTGATCGGTATAGCTTTCCTTCTTATTTTCATGGTTCTCGCCGCGGTGTTCGAATCCCTTACAACTCCTGTGGTTCTGCTCTTCAGTATACCCCTTGCAGCCCTCGGATCGCTCATTGCGCTAATCCTGACAGGAAACACACTGCTGAGTGTGAACACCCTCACTGGATTCCTCATACTCCTCGGCGTAGTAGTAAACAACGGAATAATCCTTATCGATTATACAAATATCCTCAGGAAAAGAGGCTATCGCCGTTCAAGGGCGCTGATGACAGCCGGAATGTCAAGGATCAGACCGATTATAATCACAGCTTCAACGACCGTAATTGCTATGCTGCCGCTTGCAATGGGACAGGCAGAGTTCGTTTCTGTGATCGGAGCCTCATTCGCAATAACAGTGATGGGCGGACTTATTCTCAGCACCCTGCTTACACTTGTATTCATTCCTACATTCTACTCAGGTCTTGAAAACGCACTTGAATGGATCAGATCGCTCAACTGGAAAATAAAGGCAGCACAGATGGCCGCATTCGGTATTCTGATATTTCTTATCTATAGCAATATTGATAAATTCATCTGGAAGCTGATCACCTCCATTCTTGTTCTTATAATCGTGCCGGCGGCAACATGGTTCGTTATGAACAGCCTCAGAAAAGCCAGGGAAACGGTTATACCTTCCGATGTTCCTATCAATATCCGCGTCCAGAGCCTTGTGAAAATCTACGAACGGGAAAACAGGTGGAGCCGCGAATGGAAGGCCGGCGCCAGGATAAGGGAAAGGCTGGGTCTGCTTACCCATTTCAGAAAATGGAAGGACCTGGCGACTGTTTCATGGGAACTCCCCACGATTGCCTTTCTTGTGTATTTTACATACTTCTATCTTGAAAAAGGATTCTGGATTTTCTTTTTCAGTGTAATAGTATGGTTCTTTCTTTCCTCCATCTGGAACCAGTTCAGGGAACTATTCAAAAACCTTTCATCTGAATCCGGAAGAAAGATGCCTGCAGGACTTATCCCGGTCATAAGTTTCATTATATTCTGGATTGTGCCACTGATGAACCTGGTTATGTTCCAGTTGAAATGGGACAACATAGCCGTCGTAATTATTATCGGCTTCCTGTGGTTCACAGGGCTGTTCATTTATACAACCGGACAAAAACTGAACGAGGAAAATATCGATATATACAGGCTCGAAGGGAAATTCAGGGGATTGAGGAAAACAATCTACAGGATCGTCGCTGCAGTTCCGATGATCGGCAAAAAGAAGAAGCCTTTCAAGGCTCTTAGCTGCGTGTCGCTCAACATTGAAAACGGCATGTTCGGACTGCTCGGACCAAACGGCGCCGGAAAGACAACTCTTATGAGAATTATTTGCGGGATCCTTGAACAGAGCTATGGAAAGGTCTGGATAAACGGACTCGACACCCAGGAAAAGCGTGAGGAACTCCAGGGTCTGATCGGCTACCTTCCTCAGGAATTCGGAAGCTATGAGAACATGACCGCCCACGAATACCTCAGCTACCAGGCCATGCTGAAGAACATAATCGATGTCGCAACCCGGGAAGAGCGCGTGACATACGTCCTGAAAGCAGTTCACATGGATGAACACAGGCATGAGAGGATAGGTTCATTCTCGGGAGGTATGAAGCAGAGGATGGGAATTGCGATGATACTCCTCCATCTGCCGAGGATACTTGTTGTCGATGAACCCACAGCCGGACTTGACCCCAGGGAGAGAATAAGATTCAGGAACCTCCTTGTGGAACTTAGCCGCGAAAGGATCGTGATCTTCTCGACCCACATAATCGAGGATATTTCAAGCTCGTGCAACCAGGTTGCGGTTCTCAACAAAGGCCGGCTGAGATACCTCGGCAAACCGTCCGACATGACAAAAGAGGCCGGCGGACACGTCTGGCAGTTTAATATCCCTGCAAACGAATTCACACAGATGGCATCAAACCACCTCGTTGTCCATCACATGTCGGAAGGCGACAGCGTAAGGGTAAGAGTCGTCTCGGAATCACAGCCCTGGGCTAACGCGGTTACAACTACCCCAAACCTTGAGGATGCATACCTGTGGCTTCTCAGGAAAAAAGACATCAATCATCTTAACGGCCAATGAAAAAGAGTTCAGTTCATAATTATTATACGCTCATCAGCAGGATGATACTATACAACCTCCGCATCATCTTCGCTAATAAGTTTATCTGGTTCCTGGCGGGTTCGGTAATTTTCTACCTCGGATTATCTGTAATCTACGTTCTGACAAACGATGTATCGGAGATGCCAGATCTTTACGGGGTATTCCTGTTTTCGGGCATTCTCCTCGTCTTCTACCCGGTTGTTTTCGGCATCCAGAACGATCAGGATGCCCGGACAATCGAGATACTTTTCGGCATACCGAACTACAGGTACAAGGTTTGGCTTGTAAGGATCATACTGATATTTGTGATAGCTTTCCTTATTATGCTTTTCTTTACATTCCTTTCAAATATCCTGATAGTTAAGTTCGGTTTCGTTTATGTAACAATTCAGGTCATGATACCTGTACTGTTCCTGGGTATGATGTCTTTCATGCTGTCGACTGTTGTCAGGAACGGAAACGGAACTGCTGTTATAATGATAATCGTGGGAATGCTCTTTATGTTCTCTGCAGATGTGCTTCGGAAAAGCCAGTGGAACATTTTCCTTAATCCGTTCAGTCCGGCCTGGGGTGTGAGCGAAACCAGCTGGGCTATAATCTCCCTTAAAAACCGGATAATTCTTATCTCCGGCAGTATACTTTTCCTGCTTGCAGGTCTTTATAACCTCCAGAAAAGGGAAAAATTCATGTAGACTTGGTGTTTTTATCTTACCCCCCAGCCCCCCTTCGCCTGTTTTACCCCCAGCCTCCCAAAAGCATTTTTTACCCCCTACCCCCTAAAGGGGGTTTAAGAACTAATAATGAGCGATATACGAATCAGAGAATTATCCATCTTCAGATATTTTGCTGGTTTCGTATCAAATGTTTATTCAGGGCTAGTAATATCATCCGGTTTACCCCTATAAATAGCTGTAATCCAGCAGACTAAAGCCCCCCTTTAGGGGGGTTGGGGGGTAAACCCGAGGTAAACAACCCTATTCAAACGGATGATCCCTGGAGAAATCGGGTTTGTAGTTAAGACAGCTTTCCGGATCCTGTATCCAGCCGTTCCGGAAGCCCAGCTCTTCCATCTCCTTCACAACCGAATCATATTCAGCCTTATAAAGAGCTCTGCCCAGAACAGGATGTCTGGCTGTGTCTGGGGTGGGGTGATACTGCGACATGAGGGAAATGTTCACCCCCGGCGAAAGCTCCTCAGCTATCTCCCTCAGAACCCGCTTGCTTTCATCAGCATGACCGGGCAGAACAAGGTGCCGGATCAGGATTCCTCCTATCGCCCTGCCTTCACTGTCTGTATGAAGGGAAGACCCTTTAAGCCAATACATTTTATTAAGTGCCCCAAGCACGACAGTCGGGTAATCTGAAGCATCGGAATATTCCAGGGCAACAGCTTCTCCGGCATATTTGAAATCAGGAAGCCATACATCTATAAGCCCCTCCAGGCCGCCGATAACCTCCGCCTTATCGTAACCGTTTGTATTATACACAAAAACAGGCCTTAAACCCCTTGACTGAAGTCCTCGTATTATTGCTTTTACCTGGGGAACAACATGCGAAGGGGAAACGAATCCCACAGCTTTCACATCATCCCCGAGCAGACTCTCAATTATGTCGAGAGCCTCGTTAAGCCCGGTGATTCCGGGCCTGCATCCGCCGGCCGGCCTGCTAATCTCGTGGTTCTGGCAGTATACACACCTCAGGTTACAGCCTGAAAAGAATATGTTGCAGATGCCCGACGGACCGCTTACCGGGGGCTCTTCACCCCTGTGAATGCATATCGAGGCAATGTTCATCCCGGCATCAGCCCCGCAATATCCGGGCCTTCCCCCAAACCTGTCGGCATGGCATTCCCGCGGACACAAAGTGCAGTCCGATAAAAGGGCAAGTTCTTCGTCAGTGTAAATATCCTTTGTCATCACAGTCTGCAAAATTAACTATATGCAGCTTATATAAAATAACAGAATTTTTATCGTTTTACGATATCTCAATTATCGTTTTACAACAAATTTTTTACCCAAAACGATATGTTTATGCAGACAGGGCTTCTCTGTGCCAGAAAAAAGATCACCAATTATATTGCGTATTTTCAAACAATTATTATCTTTGCATCCGAATTGAGGGGAATTTGAGACCTAGGGGACCAGAGTCCCCTATTTTATTATCAGTTTCAGCGGATGACAGACAGGGATAAAATAGAGGAATTGATAAAGGAGTACATAGCCGGCACCGGCATGTTCCTTGTGTCGGTGAAGGTCAGCGCCGCCAACAGGATTACTGTGCTTGCCGACACCCGGGAGGGCATCACGATTGACGAGTGCGTACTGTTGCACCGTCACATTGAGAACGGGCTCGACCGCGATGCCGAGGATTTTGAACTGCAGGTGTCATCGCCGGGGCTCGACTCGCCCTTCACTGTGATTGAGCAGTACTACAAGAATGAAGGAAAGAAGGTCTCCGTCGTCGACAATGAGGGAACGAAATATTCAGGTATCCTCAGGAACGTGACGAGCGGTGGCTTCGACCTTGAAGCAGAAGTGAAGATCAAGGGAAAGGGAAAAGAAAAAAAGGAGATCCCCTTTAACTTTGATCAGGTAAAAGCGACAAAAATTGTTCTAACGATAACATAACATCAAGAAGATTTCAGAAGATGGAAAATATCAATTTGATCGACACCTTTTCGGAATTCAAAGAGCTTAAGAATATCGACCGCCCGACAATGATGAGCGTGCTTGAAGACGTTTTCAGAAGCATGCTTGCAAAGAGATATGGTTCGGCCGACAATTTCGACATTATCGTCAATATCGACAAGGGCGACTTTGAAATCTGGAGGAACAGGGTGGTTGTGGAAGACGATGAACTGACCGATCCCAACCTGCAGATTCCTTTGTCGAAGGCAAAGGAGATTGACGAGGACTACGAGGTGGGTGAAGAAGTGTCGGATGAGGTGAAATTTCTCGACTTCGGACGCAGGGCCATCCTGTCGCTCAGACAGAACCTTACGGCAAGGATCCTCGACCTGGAGAAAAACAACATATACATAAAATACAAGGACAGGATCGGTGAAATTGTAACAGGTGAAGTATACCAGGTCTGGAAAAGGGAAATACTTGTTCTTGACGATGACGGGAATGAACTTATAATACCCAAAAGCGAGCAAATTCCGTCCGATCATTTCCGCAAGGGCGATTCAATCCGCGCCGTCGTTATCAAGGTTGAAATGAGGAACAACACTCCTTTCATAATTCTAAGCCGTACATCGCCTGTGTTCCTCGAAAGGCTCTTCGAACTTGAGGTCCCGGAGATATTCGACGGCCTTATAACAATAAAGAAGATTGTCCGCGTGCCCGGCGAACGTGCCAAGGTGGCTGTCGAGTCGTACGACGAAAGGATCGACCCGGTTGGCGCCTGCGTGGGTATGAAAGGATCCAGGATACATGGCATTGTGAGGGAACTCAGAAACGAGAACATCGATGTGATAAATTATACATCGAATAACCAGCTGTTCATCCAGAGAGCACTGAGCCCCGCCAAAATAACATCGATCAAACTCGTTGAAGAAACAAAAAGAGCTGAGATTTATCTGAAACCCAACGAAGTATCACTTGCAATCGGAAAAGGCGGCCTTAATATTAAACTGGCCAGCCAGCTTACCGGCTATGAGATTGATGTTTACAGAGAACCGGGAGGAGAGGATGAAGAAGATGTGAACCTTGAGGAATTCAGCGACGAAATCGACGAGTGGATTATCGAGGAACTCAAATCAATTGGCTGCGATACTGCCAGAAGCGTTCTGAACCTTTCAATCCACGACCTTGTAAAACGAACTGATCTGGAAGAAGAGACAGTCAGGGAGGTAATTAATATCCTTAAAGCCGAATTTGAATAAAAATTATCATAATACCCGCTTGAGATTTAAGAAAGACAGAGGACTTATCTATGACTGAAGACATCAAGGCAACAAGATTAAGCAAAGCGGCCCGCGAATTTAACGTCGGGATCTCGACTATTGTGGAATTCCTCCACAAGAAGGGGTTTGATCTTGATCCTAATCCAAATACAAAACTGCCTCATGAAGCTTACGTTCTTCTGCTGAAAGAATACAGCGGCGACCTCAACGTCAAGAAGGAGTCAGAAAAATTGATGCTGAAAGATCTCCACAGGAAAAAGGAGAGCGTTTCAATCGATGACGTGCCCGGCGCAAAAACCGAGGATCAGGACAGGGATGAAGAAGTTATGATCAAGGATACTTCGCCTGTCAAAAAAACTGTAGATATCAAGACCGAGATTCCAAAGCCCGACATCAAGCTTGTGGGCAAGATTGATCTTGAAAAAACACTCAAGCCAAAGGTTGTGCAGCCTGAAAAACCTGCTCCGCCTGAACCTGTAAAGGCTGAAAAAGAGCCTGCAAAACCGGCTGAACCGGTTAAAAAACCGGCTGCTGAAAAGCCGGCTGCCGAAATACAGGCAGCTGAAACAACGGCAGCTGAAATAACGGAATCCGTAAAGAAAGAAAAAGCAAAGGCTCCTATCGATTTGCACATAGTTGGTAAGATCGACCTCGACAAAGTTGCAAAGGAAGCCAGGCCTGCTAAAAAGGAAGAAAAGGAACATCCAAAACAAAAAGCGCCTGCCAGGGAAGAAAAAGCCCCTGTTCAGGAGAAGGAAATTCCTGCAGCCGCTGAGCAGAAACCGGTTGAAGAGCCCGTGATCGCCCCCGAAATTCCCGCCGAAGTACAAATACAGGAAATACCTGTTGCTGATCAGGCCGGAGAGGAAGAAAAGGCAGATTCCGGAATATTCAAGCCTCATGTCGAAAAACTTGTTGGACTCACTGTTGTAGGAAAAATCAACCTTCCGGTTGAAGAAAAGAAAAAATCGGGCTACCAGCAGGTTAACGTGGGTGGTGATTCCGATTTCAGAAGGAAAAAGAGAAGGAAAAGGATTACAAAAGAAAAAGAAGTTGCTCAGGTAGCAAAACCTCTCCCGACCGACAAGAAAAACGTTCAGGCAAAGAAACCACTCCTAAAGAAACGTCCTGTCCGTACCGAAGTTGATGAGGGCGAAGTTCAGAAGCAGATCAAGGAAACCCTTGCCCGTCTTACTACAAAGGGAAAATCAAAAGGTTCAAGATACCGCAGGGAAAAAAGAGATCTTATCAGTATTAAAAACCGTGAGACTGAAGACAGGATTGAAGAAGAAAAGAATATTCTGAAAGTAACCGAATTTGTCTCTGCAAATGAACTTGCATCGATGATGAACGTACCGGTGACAGAGATCATCTCCACCTGTATGAACCTCGGCCTTTTCGTTTCAATAAACCAGCGCCTCGATGCTGAAACCCTTGCCCTGCTGGCCGACGAATTCGGACACAAAATTGAGTTTGTGAGCGCCGAACTGCAGGAAACAGTTAAAGAGGAGGTAGACGAAGATGAGGACCTCAAACCAAGACCGCCTATAGTTACTGTAATGGGCCACGTTGACCATGGAAAAACAAAACTGCTCGACCATATAAGACGTACAAACGTGATAGCAGGCGAAGCAGGAGGAATAACTCAGCATATCGGAGCCTATGCAGTGCAGCTCGACGACGGTCGTAAGCTGACCTTCCTCGATACACCGGGTCACGAGGCATTCACGGCCATGCGTGCCAGGGGTGCACAGATAACCGATATAGCAATTATTGTTGTGGCCGCTGATGACGGTGTGATGCCCCAGACAAAAGAGGCAATAAATCACGCTTCGGCAGCAGGCGTGCCTATAGTGTTCGCAATAAATAAAATAGATAAACCATCAGCCAATCCTGAAAAAATCAAGGAGGCCCTTGCAGGGATGAACTTCCTTGTCGAAGACTGGGGCGGAAAGTACCAGTCGCAGGAGATTTCGGCAAAAACCGGGCTTAATGTTGATGCACTTCTTGAAAAAGTACTCCTTGAGGCCGAGATGCTCGAACTGACTGCAAATCCCGACAAACCGGCCGTTGGTACAATCATCGAATCATCTCTTGACAAGGGACGTGGATTCACCTCAACCGTACTTGTTAAAGCCGGAACCCTCAGGGTGGGCGATATTATGATTGCTGGAACCTCCTACGGTCATATAAAGGCAATGTACAATGAAAGAGGAGTCAGGGTTGATGAAGTGGGACCGGCTACTCCGGCTCTTGTACTCGGACTTAACGGTGCACCCCAGGCCGGTGACAAATTCAATGTGATGGACAGCGACCGCGATGCAAAGGACATTGCCACAAAGAGAGCCCAGTTACAGAGAGAACAAG
>CAZKTX010000004.1:35192-50678 GCA_964555805.1 uncultured Rikenellaceae bacterium | reverse complement strand
ATCCCCCGTTTCTTTTTGCTGATAACATCAGGTTTATTAACCACCGGCCGTTAATTTCATCAGTCCCGGGTTTCTTTTAAAAAGTTTTTATTGAATTTGCCGGATATGTAAACTTTTAATGAACATCAAAACTTGTTTTTTTGTTGAACAATCATCATTTGAAACCTTGTTTCAACAGTTGTTAATATTTTCGTTAATTTGCTGATATTCAAAAATGGTATATTTTTTGAGCTGTTGAAAAGATGTTCGCAGGAAAAAAATTTCCTTAAAAAAAAGACAAATACGATTTTTGTTTTAACACAATTAACAGCACATCATAAAAACTATTAAATAATAAAATTTTCTATAGTTAATAATATTAAAAATATCAGGATGATAAAATGACGGGACTTAAGAAATTGGTTGCTACTTTTGAGAAGAAATCAAAAGATACTTAAACCGTCTGAATTTTAGAATAACGGGCAGATGAAGGAAAAGGACAATACGGAGCTTGTCTCGAAAATAAAAGAGCTTAAAAGGAATAAGAATGCAATTATCCTGGCTCATTATTATCAGACTGGCGATATACAGGACATAGCGGATTTCATCGGCGACAGTCTTGCCTTATCACAGAAAGCAGCCGATAACGATGCTGACATAATACTTTTTGCGGGCGTGAGGTTTATGGCTGAAACGGCAAAGATACTGGCGCCTGGTAAAAAGGTTCTGATACCCGACATGGAGGCAGGATGCTCCCTGGCTGATTCATGCGATCCGGTCGAATTCAGGAAGTTTATTAGCGATAATCCGGGAAGGACAGTTGTGACGTATGTAAACACTAATATCGATATAAAGGTTCTTTCAGATATAACCTGCACTTCTACAAATGCTGTTCAGATAATTGAATCCCTTCCCGAAGGGGAAAAAATACTGTTTGGTCCCGACAGAAATCTTGGAAATTACATACTTAACATAACAGGCCGAGATATTGCCGTATGGAACGGCGCCTGCCATGTCCATGAGGAATTTTCACTGGAGGCAATTCTGAAATTGAAAAAAGAAAATCCGGACGCAAAAGTGATTGTCCATCCCGAATGCGAACTGCCGGTAAGAATGATAGCTGATTTCATCGGATCTACTGCAGCTCTTCTGAAATTCACCTCCACGGATAATTCTTCAGAATTTATTGTGGCGACCGAACCGGGAATAATTCACCAGATGATTAAAAAGAATCCTGCAAAGAAATTCATACCGGCGCCTCCGAAAGATTCAACCTGCGGATGCAGCGAGTGCAATTTCATGAAAATGATCACAATGGAAAAGATATACAGGTGCCTGAGAGATGAAGAACCTGAGATAAGGATAGATCGAAAGGTTCTTGCAAAAGCGCGGAAGCCGATAGTAAGGATGATGGAAATATCTGAAAAACTTGGATTGTAAAATGAATAGATTATTGCTGATCTGTGTTATTTTATTAACAGGAATTATAGCTTCCGGACAATCGGGAGGTGTTCTGCAGGACGGTTACCAGAAATTCAAATATCCGAATGGAACCGTGTCGAGCGAAGGCATTTTCAGGAATGGAAAGCCCGACGGATTCTGGATTAGTTATTATGTAACAGGAATAAAGAAGTCGGAAGGCAAATACAGCAATTTTCAGCTCGACAGCGTATGGGTGTTTTTTGACCAGGCAGGCGACACGACGGAGAAAATAAATTACCTGTTCGGAAAAAGGAACGGTTATTCATATAAATACAAAAAGGATCCCTCTGCAGGAATCTATGTTCAGTCGCAGGAGCTGTATGCCGGCGACAGGAAGGAAGGAATGGCCTATTCCTATTTTCCGGATGGTAAAGTACAACAGACAATAGCCTACAACGGCGGAAAAAAAGAGGGATTATCAAAGGAGTTCGACAGGGAAGGCAACGTGATCACAATCCTTGAGTACAACAATGACTTCCTTATAAGCAGGGAAAGAATAAACAGGATTGATTCAAAAGGCCTTAAACAGGGAGTGTGGAAGGACTTTTACCCGGGCGGAAATGTAAAAACGGAAAAGAATTACCGCGATGACCTTCTGCACGGATATTTCAAGGAGTATGACAACAGGGGAATCCTTGTAATGACAATGTTGTACGACAACGGATCAATTGTAAAGTCGGAAGTAGAAGATCAGCCCGATATTGAGATTGAAAACAAGTATGATGAAAACAACCGGCTTGTTTACAGCGGTCCTTTCAGAAATAAGGTTCCGGTTGGTGTTCACAGGGAATACGGCTCCGATGGAAAGGTAACAAATGCATTCGTATACAACGACAATGGCCTTCTTGTCTCAGAGGGAATTGTTGACGAAGCAGGTCGCTTTAACGGTAGATGGAAAGATCTGTATTCCGACGGAAAAATTCAGGCGGAAGGACAGTATTCCGACAACAGGCGGACAGGACTGTGGAAGTTTTATAACAAGGAAGGAAAACTCGAACAAACAGGTTCATATAATAACGGAAGGCCTGACGGACTGTGGCAATGGTATTACCCCAGCGGAGTAATCCTGAGGGAGGAGGAGTATTTCCAGGGCCAGCGCGACGGTGAATATAGCGAGTATGCTCCTGATGGAAAGGTAATAGCCCGGGGAGGTTACACCGATGGCGAGAAAAACGGAGCCTGGAAATATGATACGGGCGACAATACCGAGGAGGGAAAATATATTGTAGGTTTGCGCGACGGATTGTGGAAATCATATTATCCCGACGGTACTCTGAGGTTCAAGGGAAATTATATACAGGGCAACCCCGACGGTCAGCTGACCTATTACTACGATAACGGCAGGGTGAAGGAAGAGCAGTTTTACAGAACAGGGATAAGACAGAGGACATGGAAGAAATACGATGAGGAGGGCATGCAGGTTATGATGATTACTTACAAGGACGATGTGGAGATAAGTATTAACGGGGTTAAAATTGAACTTCCGGAGAGTGATGTGAAGCTTATGAAATAAGAATATGCCTGCCGGCGGTAGCTTTTTTTTGATGGATGAGAAATTTGAAATAAGGAAGGATAGTCTGACTGATACCGACAAGGAGCTTGAGAAGCAGCTTCGTCCTGTCGCATTTGATGATTTCAAGGGTCAGAAACAGGTCATAGATAATCTTGAGGTCTTTGTTACAGCGGCAAGACAAAGAGGGGAATCACTCGACCATGTGCTTCTTCATGGGCCTCCTGGTCTTGGAAAAACTACTCTTGCAGCTATAATATCTAATGAACTCCATGTCAACCTGAGAGTTACCTCGGGCCCGGTCCTTGACAAGCCGGGTGATCTGGCCGGGCTTCTTACAAATCTTGAGGAGGGTGATGTATTATTTATCGATGAGATACACAGGCTAAGCCCTGTAGTTGAGGAATACCTTTATTCGGCGATGGAGGATTACCAGATCGACATAATGCTTGACAAGGGACCCAGCGCCAGATCGGTTCAACTCACTCTTAATAAATTCACCCTCATCGGTGCAACAACCCGTTCGGGATTGCTTACAAGTCCTTTAAGGGCACGATTCGGTATCACTTTCCATCTTGAGTATTACGATCATGAGGTCCTCACCGGTATAGTAAAAAGATCGGCAGGCATCCTGGGTGTAAATATCGGAGCTGATGCGGCGGAAGAAATAGCCAGGCGAAGCAGGGGAACGCCCAGAATTGCAAATGCACTTCTCAGAAGGATAAGGGATTTTGCCCAGGTAAGGGGTTCGGGAAACATTGATCTCGATATTACCCGTTACGGTCTGAAAGCCCTGAACATTGACCAGCATGGACTGGATGAAATGGATAACCGTATTCTCCTTGCAATAATCGACAAATTCGGAGGAGGACCGGTCGGCCTTAATACTATATCAACGGCAGTTGGCGAGGAAAGTGGAACTATAGAGGAGGTTTACGAACCATTCCTTATAAAGGAGGGATACCTGAAAAGAACTCCCAGGGGAAGAGAAGCTACAGAACATGCATACCGTCACCTGGGTAAGAGTTTCGGACACGACCTCAACGGAAGGCTGTTCTGATTCACCTACATTCTTGTAAGAACATTGCTGATCTTTTCAAGTCCTTTCCTGTTAAGAATCATTATTTTCCTTCCGTTCAGCTCGACGAGCTTGTCGGACTTGAATTCGGACAGAAGCCTGATAACCGATTCGGTTGCAGTTCCAACAATATTTGCAAGCTCTTCACGTGTAAGAGATATCTTCAGATTGTTCTGCTCATCGATTCCGAAATCGTTCATGAGCAGCAGAAGTATCTCTGCAAGCCTTTCCCTTACTGTTTTCTGGGCAATGTCGGTTATGAATGAGTTGGCTTCTCCAAGCTCGTGGCAAGCAAGCTTAAGCAGCTCAAGGGAAAAGGCAGAGTTGGTCTTAATGAGGGAAATCAATATTTCAGAGGGTATGAAACAGACCTGGCAGTCTTCAATAACTTTTGCTGAAGTGCATGCCGGTTCATTGCTGAGAACACTCCTGTAGGCGATTATTTCGCCTGCTCTTGCAAATCGGATTATCTGTTCCTTCCCGTCGAAGCCTGTCTTGAAAACCTTTATAATACCGTTGTGTATGCAATAGAAGCCGCTGATCCGGTTTCCCTCCTGATAAAGCACATCACCCCGCTTGTACTGTCTGAAATCCTTCTCAAAGTTGATCATTTCAGCCTCTTCGGGAGTGAGGTGCTTGAATATGGAGACCGTCTCCAGAGCACACCTTTCACATAAAGGAACATGTAATTCATGCTGTTTCATGTTGACAGATTTTATCGGCCAGTGACTACAAAACTGTTTTAAACTGATCCAGAAACCTCAGATCATTTTCAAAATAGAGCCTCAGATCGTTGACCTGATACTTAAGCATAGCTGCACGTTCGATACCCATGCCGAAGGCAAAGCCCGTATATTTTTTGCTGTCAATTCCACAGTTTTCAAGCACCCTGGGGTGAACCATTCCGCATCCCAGCACTTCGAGCCAGCCGGTGTATTTACAGACATTGCATCCTTTGCCCCCGCATATTGTGCAGCTCACGTCCATTTCGGCCGAAGGCTCGGTGAAGGGGAAATATGACGGCCTCAGCCGGATACGGGTTTCTTTTCCGTAAAGTTCGCGGGCAAAGAAAAGAAGGGTTTGTTTCAGGTCGGCGAATGATACATTTTCATCGATGTACAATCCTTCTATCTGATGAAAGATGCAGTGAGCCCTGGCCGAAATGGCTTCATTTCTGAATACTCTTCCGGGTGAGATTGTCCTTATCGGAGGCCTTTGATTGTGCATCACCCTCACCTGAACAGAGGAGGTGTGTGTGCGAAGAAGTATATCGGCAGGATTTGAGTCTTCGGGTGAATTCCTGAATATGTAAAAAGTGTCCTGCATATCCCTTGCAGGATGTTCAGGAGCAAAATTAAGTTTTGTGAAGACGTGGTCATCATCCTCAATCTCGGGTCCTTCAGATACGACGAAGCCGATCCTGGTGAATATGTCAATTATTTCCCTTCTTACAAGCGAAATCGGATGACGTGAACCTGAAGGATAAGGAAATGAAGGCCTTGTAAGGTCATTCTCTACAGCCGACTCATCAGCCGATTCAAGTTCTTTCTTAAGGGAATTGTATCTCTCCTGTGCCCTTTGCTTAAGTTCGTTGAGCTTCTGGCCCACATCCCTCTTCAGGTCGGCTGATACTTCCCTGAAATCATCAAATAATGAAGTTATCAAACCTTTTTTACTCAGGTATTTCAGTCTGAACGATTCAAGTTCGGAAGACGAAGCTACTTTTGCGGAATCAACCTCTTCAATGAGGTTTTTTATTTTATCAAGCATTTTGAATTCTTTTAATAAACAAGATTTATTAACTCAAGTTTCTGACATTGCCCTCCGAAGCTTTATCGAAAGAGCTTTGCTGCTTAGTTCACCACTTTCATGCTTATGATCCTGATGTCATTTATCGGCTTGTCGGCCGGGTTTGTCGGCGAACCTGCAATTTTATCAACAATCTCCAGTCCTTCCACTACTTCCCCAAAGACAGTATAAGTGGCGTCAAGCCTGGGGACACCGCCAATATTCACATAGGCGTCAATCTGTTCCTGAGTATATTTAAATTCTCCTTCGGTTGTAAGATATTTAAACATTTTCATTGAAGCTCTTTCCTGGATTTCACTTTCAGAAAGGGGAGTTCCTGAAATCCGCGCGCTGTCGGCCGTTTCCCGGATGAATTTACTGAAAACAACCTGCCTCAGACCGCTGTTAATTCTCTCTTCTGCCGTTTTCAGTTCTTCGGTTGTATACTTCTTACCCTGCACAATATAAAACTGGGTCCCGGAGGAGCTCATAGCAGGATTTACATTATTGCCCTCTCTTGCAGCAGCCAGGGCCCCCTTTCTGTGGTAGTATTCCCTGCGGAATTCAGCAGGGATTGTATAGGAGTCAAGCGTATCGAGCTGTTCCCTGGTGAGACCGGTCCTTGTAGAGGGGTCACCGGCCTGTATCATGAAATCCCTGATGACACGGTGGAAGGAAATCCCTTCATAAAAGCGCATATTCACAAGTTTTATGAAATTATCACGGTGAAGGGGAGTACCGTCATATAGTTTTACCTTAATATCTCCGGCAGTTGTTTTGATAAGTACAATTGTGTTCTCGTTTCCGCCGCTTGTGTTGCACGATGCAATTGTAAGAAGAAAGGCCGTGGCAACAAGATATCTGAAAACTGTGTTCATGAAATCTGTATATTGGTTAATAACGTTCTGCTAATCTGAGGGCAAAGATATTTAACTTTGCGCGATCATGAAAGAAATGATTTTAAAATGAATCTTTTTCCGTTTATGCTCTTTCAATAGAAGCAAAACTGAAGGAAATAGCCAGGGAGAACAGACCTAAAGTGAACGAAGTAAGAACATTAGCTAAGCAGACCGTGGTTTACGGATTGGGAACCATAGTCCCGAGGTTTCTTAACTACGGGGTTGTAACCTTGTTCTACACCAGGATTTTCACAAAGGCTGAATACGGTGTTATTACAGAATTGTATGCCTGGATGGTATTCCTGCTGATCGTACTTACATACGGAATGGAGACAGGTTTTTTCAGGTTTTCGCAGAACAGCAGAGATTATGAAAAAGTCTACAGCACAACAATTATAAGTCTTCTTGTTACATCAGCTGCATTTCTGATTCTCGTAAATATATTTATCGGGCCGGTTTCGGCTGTTCTGAAATACGGTAACAACCCTGACTATATAAGGATGTTCGCAGCCATAGTTGCAATCGATGCTTTCTCTGCGATTCCCTTTGCAAGGCTCAGAAGGGAGAACAGGGCTTTCCTGTTCAGCGCAATAAAGGTTGTCAATGTACTGATAATCATTGTTTCGGTAATCTTTTTCCTTCTAATTGCTCCGGGTATTTAT
This sequence comes from uncultured Rikenellaceae bacterium, assembly GCA_964555805.1. Classification (GTDB taxonomy): domain Bacteria; phylum Bacteroidota; class Bacteroidia; order Bacteroidales; family VadinHA17; genus LD21. Next base: position 43,280 of record CAZKTX010000004.1, on the reverse strand, counting down.
GAAAGAAGCCATGGATGGTTCAGGAAGATATATGATCCCGGATACGGGGTGGGGTATGTGTTTCTGGCAAACCTTATCGGCAGCGCCGCAACACTGCTGATGCTATTGCCCTTCGTTGTCCTCAGGAAGCCGGTATTCGATCGCGAACTGTGGAAGCGGATGATGGCATACTCGGTCCCTTTGCTTATAACCGGCCTGAGCGGTTCGGTGAATGACACTCTTGACAAAGTCATTCTGAGGCGGATGACAGGCGAAGAGAACGGTCTTGCAACTTTAGGGGAATATGGAGCGGGTTACAAAATTGCAGTGCTGATGGCTTTGTTCATCCAGATGTTCAGGTTTGCTGCCGAGCCGTTCTTTTTTGAAAGAGCGAAGCAGCCGGATTCAAAGCAGACTTATGCATTGGTGATGAAGTATTTCATAATCGCCATGCTCCTTATATATCTGGGGATAAACCTGTATATTTCAGGATTCCAAATGATTATAGGAAAGGATTTCAGGGGTGCGATAGGTGTTGTGCCCATTGTGGCAATGGGTTACCTGTTTTATGGAATTTACATAAATCACAGTATCTGGTACAAGCTGAACGATCTTACACGATTCGGGATTTATATTACCGTTATCGGGGCTGTGATAACGGTTCTGATAAATATTTTGCTTATCCCGGTATACGGATATATGGCTTCGGCCTGGGCACATGTGGCATCGTACGGATCCATGATAATAGTGTCTTTTATATTTGCCCAAAAGCGATTTAAGGTCGACTACAACATGAAGCAATACATACCCTATTTTGCAATTGCAATTGGAATGGTTCTGTTCGGGAAAAACTTCAACTACACGGGTATTGTTGCAGAACTTGCTGTAAATACGGCATTAATCCTTATTTTTATCGCTTTTGCACAATACCGCGACAGGATATTAAGCGTAATTATCAGGAAGAAGAATAAATGAAGATAAGGATCATAAACAAATCACGGCACATGCTGCCTGAATATACAACGGAGCGTTCAGCGGGAGTTGATCTCCGGGCGAATATTGATAAGGAAATAGTTCTGGAACCGCTCGCCCGGGTTCTTGTAAACACAGGACTTTTTCTTGAAATACCGGCCGGTTTCGAAGCACAGATCAGGCCCAGAAGCGGACTTGCAATAAAGCACGGAATTACCGTTCTTAATTCACCTGGCACGATTGATGCTGATTACAGGGGAGAGGTTTGTGTGATCCTTGTTAATCTGTCGGCTGAAAAATTCGTTATAAGGGACGGAGAAAGGATTTGTCAGATGATTGTGTCGAGGCACGAAAAAGCGGAATGGATTGAAACCGATGAGCTGGAAGACACGGAAAGGGGAACAGGTGGGTTCGGACATACCGGAAAACATTGATAATGAAAAGAATCAAAACAGGAATATTATTACTGGCTGCTATTCTGGCCCTGATGTCATGCAGCAGGAAACTTATACCCGGACTGAAAGCTGGCAAGGAATATGATCGGGCGGCATTTGATTATATTTATGTGGAAGCAGTAAGGCATAAGCTGATGGGGAATTTTGGCGATGCCCTGAAATTCTTTGAGCAGAGTCTTGTTCTTAATCCGGAAAGTGATGCCGCCTGGTATCATATGGCACAGATTGTTCTGTCGAACGGCGACTTTAATAACGGGAAAAAGTATGCACTTAAGGCGAGCGAACTGCAACCCGGCAACCTGTGGTATAACATGATGCTGGCGGGAATTTACCATCAGCAGAATAACATCGACAGCGCCATTTTATGCTACGAGAGAGCAGTCAGGGGAAGTCCGGATAAGGTAGATATGCAGGTGACTCTTGCAAAACTATATTCGGAGAATAAAAACTTCGATAAGGCACGGAATCTTTTAAGTAGCATTGATGAGCGATTTGGTGTAAATGAGAATACAACACTTAGCCTGATTGATAATCTTGTGGCTGAGGGCAGGTATTCAGAAGCCCACGCGAAGATCAGCCAGCTTCTTGAAACGGACCCTGACAATATAGTTTTTAACGGATATCGTGCGGGTATTTTCAGGAAGGAAGACTTGCCTGAAAAAGCCAGGGAGGTCTATAACAAGCTGATCGAAAGGAATCCTGCCAATCCGGCAATACAACTTTCGCTTTGTGAATTTATGCTTGAGCAAAAAAGCTTTGATGAATTATTCGACCTGTTGAGTATTGTCCTTTTAAATGGCAGGATAAACAAGGAGGAAAAGGTATCTCTTGTAGCTGAACTGATCGGAAATGAGGATATTCTGAAGGACTATAAAAAGAAGATGGAGATCTCAGTTATGATACTTGAATCTTCATATCCCGATGACGATCTTGTGATCCTGCTGAGGCCCGAGTTTCTGCAAAAGGCTGGTAATAATGAAGGCGCTGCATCGCGGCTTGAAGAGATTATTAAGGCAAACCCCGACAATTATTACGCCTGGGAAAAGCTACTGCTTGTTTATTACGACCTGAAAAATTACGGGATGCTTCAGAAGAAAGGAGGGGAATGCGCCACAAGGTTCAACAGGTCGGTGATAGCTAAGATGCTTTTTGCAACAGGAGCCCTTGAGAACAGTAACTTTGATATCGCCCTTGAAGAGTTGAGGAAGGCTGATATTCTGGCAGGCGACAACCAGGAGCTGAAACTTCAGATTCTTTCGATGAGGGCAGATGTCCACTACAGGAGCAATAATTATGATGAGGCTTTCAGTGCATATAAGGAAGCACTTAACATGGACAACAGCGATGTTACCTTGATGAATAATTATGCATATTACCTTGCGGAACAGAATATGAATCTTAAAGAGGCCGAAGAAATGGCGAAAACTGTTATTAGCAAGGAAGCAGACAACAACACATTCCAGGATACTTATGCATGGGTTCTCTATAAAAGAGGAAAAGCAAGGGATGCGGCCAGGATAATGGAGAAGATAATTAATTCCGGTGAGGCTGAAGATGCGGAATATTACGAGCATTACGGCTACATACTGAAGAGCATGAAAAAGTGCAGGGAAGCCGTGGTTAATTTTGAGAAAGCAATGAGCATTGATAAAACCAAATCAAATTTAAAGGAGGAGATAGAAAATTGCAAAAGATAATCCCCATAGTATTGGTGCTTGCTCTTGTGTTTTCCGCGTGTTCTGCCACAAGGAAAGCTGGAAGGACAGATTCCGGTTCAACTTTGGGCGAAACTGCCGCAAACAGGCTCGAAACTGTCATTTCGAACAATCTTTCGAACAATGATTTTTATATCCGCAGAGCCGATATAAAGATTAGACAGGAGAATGTCACAGTGAACCTGAACGCTTCAATTAAGTTCAGAAGACCCGACTCTCTGATGATTTCAGTTAAATCTGGTATAGGAGTGGAAGCGGGCAAGGCATTGCTGACCGGCGATACGGTAATTATTAACGACAGGTTCAACCGTAAGCTTATGGTTGGTGACCCTGAAGAAATCAGATCCAAATACGGGATCGATCCGGCTTTGATTTATGTAATCCTTGGAGATATGATAGTTGAAAAGGGGGATTACAGAAGTATTCTTAACTGTCAGAAGGGCGAGTTCAGGAAACAGTATAACGTTGAGGGAAGAAGTGTTGAATATACTGTAGACTGCCAGAAAAAGAAGTTGAAGAAAGTATATCTCGAGGGTGACATCCGAACTGGAAATATAACTATCTTATTATCAGGTATAGTAAAGGAAGGGAATATCACATATCCTGGCAGAATAGCTATTAATGATGATCTGAAGGAACTGGATATTGAGATAGAAATTAAAAGGATCGAGAGTCCCTGGTCGGGAAGTATGGGAACTGTAGGGGGACAGGGATACAGAGTAGTGAAAATCAGATGAAGAAGCTACTGGCAATGATTTTTGTTGTGTCGGTTTTACTTTCTTACACCGGCGCACAGACAAGGAAGGATCTTGAGGAGCAGCGGGAAAAGACCCTTCAGGAGATTTCGTATGTCGACAATCTGCTGAAAGAGACTTCAAAGGAAAAGAAGGAGAGCCTTAACGAGCTCAACATGATAAGCAGGAAGCTGAACCTCAGAGAATCTGTTGTCAGGGGATTGCAGGACGAGATTTCACTTCTGAACAACAGGATCGGGCTTAATAATCTTGCTATCGGGATGATGGAAGACGATCTGAAAATACTGAAAGCGGAATATGAAAGGGCATTGCTGAGTTCATTCAGGTCGTCTAAGGCAAATAATGAAATTGCCTATATTCTCTCGGCAAAGGATTTCAACCAGGGTTACAAGAGATTGAAGTATTTGCAGCAGGTTACAAAGTTCAGAAGGCAGGAATCGGAAATTATAATGGAATTGAAGAGTGAGATTGAACTGTCGAGGAAAAAGATGGAGGAAGATCTTACAAGGATTTCGATGTTAAAGACCAGGGAGGACCAGCAGAAGTATCTCCTCCAGGATGAAAAAAACAAACAACAAAGAATAGTAAAGACTTTAGGAAGCAAGGAAAGCCAGCTGCAGCGGGAGCTTGATGAGAAGAGGAGAATCGCGAGAAGGATTGAGAGCGAGATCAATAAGCTTATAGAAGAAGAGAGAAAGAAGGCACCAACATCGGGACTCAGTGCGGAGCAGCGGGCGCTGAGTGATAATTTTATGGAGAACAGGGGAAAGTTACCATGGCCTGTTGATAAGGGCATAATCACAGGTCATTTTGGGCTGCAGAAACACCCCGTACTGAAGTACGTGACGGAAGAGAACATAGACATTGAGATTACGAGTTCGGGGTCGACTCCGGTAAAATCAATCTTTACAGGCGAAGTGGCACAGGTGTTCACAATCAGGGGAGCCAACATGGCGGTTATTATACGGCATGGGAAATACCGGACTGTTTATCAGAATATTATAGAAGTAAGTGTAAAGAAGGGGGATAAGGTTCAAACTGGGCAGGTAATCGGACGTGTTTTCAACGATAAGGATGACGGCGATAAGGCTGTGCTGAAATTTATGATCTTCGATGAGACCGATAAATTGGATCCCGAATTGTGGATTTCAAAAAAAAGTTAGAAATTGCATTATTTTTGCTGGAAAACAGAAATTAAGTTTTTATGGCTAAAATGTACAAAAGACTGAAGGTTGAATCAAAGACAGCCAGTCTGAGAATTGTGGAGAATGCGATTGACGAAATGACGGGAGCAATTGGTATCAACCAGGACAACTATGGTAAGATACTTGTTGCCACTCTTGAAGCAGTAAATAACGCCATAAAGCACGGGAACAAGGAAATACCTGAGAAGCTTGTTGATGTGGTAATTGAGTACATCGACAATGAGTTGAGAATCTCGGTCACTGATCAGGGTGAGGGATTTGATCCCGCACGCATCCCTGATCCGACGCTTCCGGCAAATATTGAAGAGCTTAGCGGAAGGGGAGTGTTTCTTATGACAAAGCTTTCCGATAAAATTACATTCAATGAGAAGGGAAATAGTGTAACAATGAGCTTTAAGGAGGTAACTGATTGAGCATCAGAATTTATTATGACCAGATAAATTTCAGGATCCGCAAAGCAAAGGAAATCAGGCGATTTCTGGATAAGGTCATCAGGGATGAGAATAGGGTCCCGGGTGACCTTGTCTTTATTTTAGCGGATGATGAAGCCATACTTAAGATTAACAGGGAATTTCTGAATCATGACTATTATACGGATGTAATAGCATTCGATAAATCGGAAGATGGGCTGGTGAACGGTGAGATTTACATAAGTATTGATACTGTAAAAGCGAATGCCAGGGAATATGGTTTCAAACTGCACGAAGAGGTTGTGAGAGTGATGATACACGGGGTCCTTCATTTATGCGGGTACAGCGATGGAAGTAATGAAGAAAGGAAGAAGATGTTTGAGATACAGGAGGAGAAAGTTGCGCAAATCAGAGGAGCTTTAATATGAATTTCAGATATGAGGTGATAGTTGTGGGAGGCGGGCATGCAGGGTGTGAAGCAGCACATGCTGCTGCAAGGATGGGAGCAAGGACTTTGCTTATAACTATGGATATGACCAAGTTAGCGCAAATGTCATGTAATCCTGCCATGGGTGGTATTGCAAAAGGTCAGATAGTCAGGGAGATAGATGCATTGGGCGGGATGAGCGGACTTATTACGGATGCAAGCATGATACAGTTCCGGATGCTAAACCGCTCAAAGGGACCTGCAATGTGGAGTCCGCGGGCACAGTGTGACAGGCAGGGTTTCAGTATGGAATGGAGAAAGGTGCTTGAAAGGACGGACAATCTCTTTATCTGGCAGGAGAAGGCGCAAAGGATACTTATGGAGGGCGGCCGGGTTACTGGCATTGAAACAGCCTTCGGTACCAGGTTCATGTCAGATTCAGTTATCCTTACGAACGGTACTTTTCTTAACGGCCTGATGCATGTCGGATTCAGGAATGTAAAAGGTGGACGATCGGGGGATGACTTCTCTACGGGAATCAGCGAACAGCTGGCAGATATGGGCTTTAAAGTGGAGAGATTGAAGACGGGAACCAGCGCCAGACTTGACGGCAGGACAATTGATTTCGCTTCTATGGTTGAGCAGAAGGGTGATGAAGAAGGAAGGACTTTTTCATATATGGGAAATGGAGGAGTGAAAGGGGTTCAACTAAGCTGCTTTATGACGCACACAAATCCCGAGGTGCATGAGGAGCTTAGGAAGGGATTGGAGTTCAGTCCGCTCTTCACTGGCAGGATTCAGGGCATAGGTCCGAGATATTGTCCGAGCATAGAAACGAAGATTGTTACATTCAGTGATAAGGACACACATCAGCTTTTCGTGGAACCAGAAGGGAGGGAAACAACCGAGTACTACCTTAACGGATTTTCAAGCAGTCTTCCTCTCGAGGTCCAGATGAAGGCACTGAGGAGGGTGAAAGGTCTTGAGAGAGTTGAAATCTTCCGGCCCGGTTATGCAATTGAGTATGATTTTTTCCAGCCGACCCAGCTTAAGCATTCTCTCGAGACAAAAAAAGTGGAGGGATTATATTTTGCAGGCCAGATCAACGGAACGACCGGATATGAGGAAGCTGCAGCACAGGGGATAATGGCTGGAATAAATGCAGTTCAGAAATTAAGAGGAAAGGAAGAAGTGGTTCTTGGACGTGATGAATCCTATATTGGAGTTTTGATAGATGATCTGGTCACGAAGGGAATTGACGAACCATACAGAATGTTCACCGCCAGGGCAGAATACAGAATTTTACTAAGGCAGGACAATGCGGACGAAAGACTGACAACAAAAGGGTATGAACTTGGTCTGGCGGTTAAGGCAAGGCTTGAGAGGCTCGAACAGAAGATGAGATTGGTAGAGGAGGTTATAAAGTTTCTTAAAGATAAGAGGCTGGATCCCGAAGCGCTTTCTTCTTTTCTTGAGGAGGCTGGTACTGCGGCGATCAGGCAAAAGACGAAGGCAATTAGCATAGCAGCAAGGCCTCAGGTCACGGTTAAGGCACTTCTTAAAGCTATTGCTCCGGATTATCTGTTGAGCCTAGCGGAAAGCCGAATGGAAAATGATGTGTTGGAGTCAGCGGAGATACGGATAAAGTACGAAGGCTACATTCAGCGTGAAAGGATAATTGCTGAAAAGATCAGACGGCTTGACAGGCTAAAGATACCGCAGGATATTGATTATTCTGAATTACTGTCAATTTCGACAGAAGGACGTCAAAAGCTGGCTAAAATTAACCCTGAAACAATCGGCCAGGCAGGGAGGATCAGCGGAGTTTCACCCTCGGATGTGAATATTCTTCTGATGTACCTGGGAAGATAGGTTCCACGTGGAACAATCCATTTTTAAAACTGGTACTTTTTTGCACTTAAGTTAGAGAGCTGATTCAGGCGAGTGACTTGTGTGCCATTGGCTGAAGCAAACTGTATCAGCAAGAGTACTTCGTGAGAATTATTATTCCATAACACTTTATGTTAAAATTAGAAGTCAGTTGTAGATGACTCTGGTGATTTATTTGTTGTTTGTTCTTTGTGGCATGAGCGGCAACCAGGATCTTCAGCCCTGAGGGCTGGGCTTCCATCCCGATAGCTATCGGGAGCCCCGGTCCCATCCGGGGTGT
>CAZKTX010000004.1:4352-35092 GCA_964555805.1 uncultured Rikenellaceae bacterium | reverse complement strand
CTTCCATCCCGATAGCTATCGGGAGCCCCGGTCCCATCCGGGGTGTTTCAATAATAAGGGTCCCATCCGGGGTGTTGCAATAATACCGGTCTCATATGAGGTGTGTCAATAATACCGGTCCCATTCGGGCGTTGCAATAATGCCAGTCCCATCCGGAGCGCTGCAATAATGCCAGTCCCATCCGGGGTGTTGCAATACTACCGGTACGAACCCGGAATGGTGGCCTTCGATATTAAAATGTAATTGGAAATATACTTCTCCGTGGTTGTATTTGTGTATGTTCCTCTCTGCCCGGGACGAGACCCGGGCTACTGGAAGTCGACACCACAGGTGTCGAATGATTGAATTATTGTCTGGTACGGTGGAGCGTCGCGGAAATATTTGGGTAATCTTAAATTGAGGTATGCCATTGGCTAAAGCCTACTGGAATAATAAGACTATTGCGGGAGAAATATTACTCCATTTCACATTCTGTTAAAATGAAATAATTGAAGTCACTTGTAACTGACTATAGTGATTTATTTAGTGTTTGTTCGTCGTGGTATGAGCAGCAACCGGGATCTCCAGCCTTGAGGGCTGGACTTCCAGTAGCCCCGGTCTCATCCGGGGTTTTGCAATAATACCGGTCTTATCCGGGGTTTTGCAATAATACCGGACTCATCCGGCGTGCTGCAGTAATACCAGTCCCATCCGGGGTGTTGCAATACTACCGGTACGAACCCGGAATGGTGGCCTTCGATATTAAAATGTAATTGGAAATATACTTCTCCGTGGTTGTATTTGTGTATGTTCCTCTCTGCCCGGGACGAGACCCGGGCTACTGGAAGTCGACACCACAGGTGTCGGAATAGAATGATTTAATGTCTTATAGGGTAGACTGGCCTGGAAATATTAGCATTATCTTAACATTGGGCATGCCGTTGAGAACAAAGAAACCTTATCGGACAATCATCTGTTATGTAGCCCTTGCCGTCTGCTTTAGCTGACGGAAGTAGAGTTTTTAAGCCATAAATGCCACCAATTTCAAATTGAAATGTTTACAAATTTTTGCCGTCTGCTTCAGCTGACGGAAATATGAATCTTTAAGCCATGGATTGTGCCATAATTTCAAATTGAATTGTGTGCAAATCCTTGCCGTCAGCTTCAGCTGACGGATGTGAGAAGCTTCTCTCCCATATCCCCTTTACTAAAGTCCCCATTCTTCAGCCGCCTGGTTGCATTGTCAAAAAATCACCCTCATTAGTTGAAAATCTCCTGTTTCTGCGCTTGAATTTTAAAGCATTGATGTCTTTCTTTATATTACTCAGGCACTCAGGTTTAAAGTGGCGATATTTACTCTGCCGGAAAGGAGTCGAAACAGCCTAAGGCGCAGATCAGTTTGAAAATCAGATGATTTGGATAATTATACAGCGATTCCAAAAATATTTTCGAAAAATTAATATTCATTGAAATGGAGATAAAAGGAAAGCTGGTTGACATTAAAAGAAGGGAAATATATCCTGCCGGCATTGTTATAAATGGCGGAAGGATAGAAAGAATACTCAGATATGAGCATGATGAGCAGGGATATATTCTTCCTGGACTGATTGATGCTCACATACATATCGAAAGCTCTATGCTTAGTCCGGGTTCCTTTGCAATTGCTGCTGTTTCACGTGGAACAACTTCGGTTGTGTCGGATCCCCACGAAATAGCGAATGTCCTGGGCGTAAGCGGCGTTGAATACATGATCGAAGAGGCGTCAAAGGTTCCGCTTAAGTTCTGTTTTGGAGCTCCTTCATGCGTTCCCGCAACGAGTTTTGAATCATCCGGCGCTGTAATCGACTCTGAAGGGGTCCGTGAACTGCTTAAGCGGCCCGAAATACGGTATCTGTCGGAAATGATGAATTTTCCCGGGGTTATCTACGGGGATAAAGAAGTCCTGAGAAAAATAGACCATGCACATAATGCAGGAAAACCGGTTGACGGACATGCACCCGGACTAGCCGGAGATGCATTGAAAAGATATGTCTCAGCAGGAATTTCAACCGATCATGAGTGCACAACATTGGAGGAAGCTCGGGAAAAGATCAGCCTGGGCATGAAGATCCTGATAAGGGAAGGCAGTGCTGCACGAAACCTCGATGCTCTTAAGGAATTGTTCAGAACTGATCCGGACAAAGTGATGCTTTGCAGTGATGACCTTCATCCTGAAATGCTCGTAAAGGGGCATATTGACAGACTTGTTGCAAAGCTTATCGGCGAAGGGTATGATATTTTTGATGTAATCCGCAGTTGCACGATCAATCCGGCTTTTCATTACGGTCTCGATGCCGGTTTGCTGGAACCTGGCGATCCGGCCGATTTCATTATTGTTGAAGATCTTCGCTCAATGAAGGTCAGCCAGACCTGGATCGGGGGGAATAAAGTCTTTGACAACGGCAAAGTTTTATTCGGTTACAACAGTTCCGGAGCCGTTAATAATTTTAAAAGTTTAAAAATAAAAATTGAAGATTTGCGAATATTGTCTTCGGCGTCGAGACTGAGGGTAATCGAGGCATTTGACGGAGACCTGACGACTGGCGAGCTGACATATCCTGTAAAAATGGGGAAGGAATTAAATCCGGATCCGGAATCCGATATACTGAAAATTGTTGTAAAGGACCGTTACCGCGATCTGAAGCCGGCAACTGCATTTATAAAGGGATTCGGTCTGAAGAAAGGGGCCTTTGCAAGCTCGGTGGCACACGACAGCCATAATATAATCTGCATTGGAACCAGCGACGACGAGATAGTCGCAGCAATAAACGCCGTGATTGAAATGAAGGGAGGACTGGCAGTCTCAAAAAATAAAATAATTGAAATTCTGCCTTTGCCGGTAGGGGGTATTATGTCTGATCTACCGGCTGAAATAGTTGCACGGGAATATGAGAAATTATCTCAAACAGTCAGATCTTACGGCTGTACGATGTCTGCACCGTTCATGACCCTTTCATTCATGGCTCTCCTGGTTATTCCGGAACTCAAACTTGGTGACAGGGGTTTGTTTGACGTCAGGAATTTCAGAAATACGGAACTATTTTATGATTGAAAACCACGATTCGGCATTGTAGAAATCCACAGCCGGTATTATAGAAATCCACGGCCGTGGATTTTTACAATACCAACATATTATGTTTATATTTATAGCCGGAAATTAATCCCCGATGCCATCCAGAGAGGATATAAAATCGAATTTGTCAGGCCTTCCGGATAAGCCGGGAATCTATCAGTTTTTTGACTCTTCCGGCAGAATTATTTACATCGGAAAGGCCAGGAACCTGAAGAAACGAGTTTCCTCATATTTTTCAGGGAACCAGTCGGGCAAGACAACAGTAATGATAAGTAAAGCAGTGGCAATCAGGCATTTTGTGGTTGATACGGAATCTGATGCTTTACTGCTTGAGAACAACCTGATAAAAAAATACCAGCCACGCTATAATATTCTTCTCAAGGACGATAAGACATTCCCCTGGATATGTATTAAAAATGAGGACTTTCCACGTGTTTTCAGTACAAGGAATGTTATCCGGGACGGGTCCCACTATTTTGGTCCCTACACTTCAGGGCTCATGGTCAAGACACTTCTTGCACTTATACGGCAACTGTATAAGCTGAGAACATGCAATTACAATCTTACAGAACAGAATATTACTGCAGGCAAATTCAAGCCCTGCCTTGAATACCATATCGGTAACTGCAAGGCTCCATGCGTTGGCTGGCAGACCGAACAGGAATACAATGAAACTATTGTTGAGATCAGGGATATACTTAAAGGGAACCTGTTGAGTGTTACAGGGCAGCTTAAGGAGAAGATGAACCGTTTAGCAGGGGAATTGCGGTTCGAGGAAGCACAGATTATCAAGGAAAAGATCGACATCCTCCTGAAATTCCGCAGCCGTTCTTCAGTTGTAAGCAACTCCGTTAAAAACATTGATGTTTTTGCATGCACCCAGGATCTTGACAGGTTCTACGTGAATTACCTGAAGGTAGTTGAAGGCGCAGTGGTACAGGCATTTACACTTGAGATGAGGACAAGGCTCGATGAAGATAAGGAATCACTTCTTGGATTGGCTGTTGCTGAAATCAGGCAAAGGTATTTGAGTGATTCGCCAGAGGTAATTGTTCCGTTCCATCCTGATATTCAGTTAGATAAAGTAAAATACACAGTTCCGAGAATAGGGGACAAGCAAAAACTGCTTGAGCTCGCTGAAAGGAATGCAATCTACTACAAGCTGGAACAAAAGAGAAAGCAAACAGAGCACAAACAGGTCACCAGGACCGGACGTAATCTCGAAAAGGTCAAAAACGATCTTCATATGCCTGCTCTCCCCGTTCATATAGAGTGTTTTGATAATTCGAACATAATGGGCACAAACCCAGTTGCCGCATGTGTAGTTTTCAGGAACGGGCTTCCAAGCAAGAAAGATTACAGGCATTTCAATATTAAAACAGTTACCGGTCCCGACGATTTTTCATCAATGGAGGAGGTAATCTTCAGGAGGTACAAAAGAATGCTTGATGAAAACACATCGCTTCCTCAGCTTGTTGTTATCGATGGCGGGAAGGGGCAGCTTTCTTCTGCGATGAAAAGCCTCGAAAAACTCGGACTGAGAGACACGATAACAGTTATCGGGATAGCGAAGAAACTTGAAGAGATTTTTTTTTCCGGCGATTCAGTGCCGATATATCTCGACAAGAATTCCTACACTCTTAAACTTATCCAGACAATGAGGAATGAAGCCCACCGGTTCGGGATAAATTTCCATCGCGATAAAAGATCAACCGAAATGACAAGATCGGTTCTGGACGAGATAAAGGGAATCGGACCCAGGACAAAAGAAGTCCTGCTGAAAAATCTGGGATCGGTCGAGAAAATCAGAGAGGCTGCCTTCACCGAGCTCGAAAAACTGGCGGGGCAGAAAAAAGCTGCTCTCATAGCAGAATTCTTCCGTAACAGGAGCTGATTCATACGCTGCGGTATTGCTTCATGTAAATTGTGTAAATGGCTTTATTACAATTATTAAAACACACATTTTGATATATTTAACCCGTTCAGGTTAAGGAATTTATATTCTTACCTGAGACCGGGCGTGAATAATTGACCCATGAAGAGTAATTTACATATGTTTAAATGAAACCGGCGACCGGTCGATGGGTTGCTGTGCCCCGGATTTCAGCACGGCGCTGTTGAGTTAAGTTTAAACAATTTCCGGATTGCCCTGCAAAGCCAGAACTCTTTCAAGCTGGACAGAAACGTTGGGCGATCCGTTTGTAACCAAACCTTTCATTCCTGTTGATTCTGCAGCCCGGACATTTTCTTCGAGGTCGTCGATGAAAAGAGATTCGGCGGGATTGAGTCCGTATTTCCTGATAATATATTCGTAAATCCTGATATCGGGTTTTGAAAGTTTTACTTCGGACGAAATAATGCCTCCGTCGAAGTGAGTGAAGAAAAAGTAATCGTTTTTTATCTCTTCAAAGACATCAAGGGGGAAGTTCGACAGATAATAGAGCCTGTAGCCCTGTTTACGAAGCGCAGGAAGCAGTCTGGCGTTGTCATCGAGGGGAAACATTATATCGCGTCTGAAATTGAAGACGTGGGCTATTTCCTCCTTATTCAGGGACGATTTCCCGGCAATTGATTCGATTGCTTCAGGAACCGTTATATTACCGTTATCGAGCAGTTTCCATTCCGGACTCTGAAAAATATCCTCAAGAATTGTATTTCTTATGTTACCAGGGTAATTTTTCTTTATAAGATAGTCTGACGGAGCAAAGCTTATAAGTACATTTCCGAGATCAAATACTATATTTCTGATCATATCAGTGATTTTTCATGCTGATGGGCTGACCTGTTGCCTCAAGGACGTTCCACCAGAGTTCTCCCTCAACGTCGATTTTTTTCCTTCTGGCCACTGCCATCGATATGGGAACGAGAGTGAATTCATAGTTCCAGTAACCGACAACAAAGTCGGTTTTGCCTGCGAGTGCAGCGTGAACAGCATTCTGTGCGAGAAGATTGCAGAATTTGCTGTCGTTGGCGTTAGCCGGAGCGCTTCTGATTATATAGCTGGGGTCGATGTATTTAATAGAGTGGGGAAACTCTTTAGCCTTGAATTCCTCGCTGATTTTTTCTTTCAGGTAAATGCCGATGTCTTTGTGTTTGACATTACCGGAAGCATCGCGTTCAGCATTTTCAGAGTCGAAGAAATCCTGCCCCGCCCCTTCTGCAACAACAATTACAGCATGATGTCTTTCCTCGAGACGTTTGCGAAGTATTTTGAGAAATCCTCTCGGGCCATATAGATCGAACGGTACTTCAGGTATAAGAACGAAGTTAACTTCCTGAACAGCAAGTGCCGCACTGGCAGCAATGAAACCGGAATCGCGTCCCATAAGCTTGACAAGAGCTATTCCGTTATAAGCGCCGTGTGCTTCATTATGGGCATTCATAATGATATCGTTGGCAATTGAGAAAGCAGTTTCAAACCCGAAAGACTTCTGCATCAGGTCGATATCGTTATCGATAGTTTTCGGAATTCCCGCCACTGCAATTCTCAGTTTCCGTTTTTCAATTTCCTTGTAAATTGCATGTGCACCTCTGAGGGTGCCGTCTCCGCCAATGCAGAAAAGCACGTTAATATTGAGAATCTCCAGAGTGTCAACCATTTGTTCCACATCCTGGTTCCCCCTTGATGTGCCAAGGATAGTTCCCCCCGACTGGTAGATATCACTAACCATGTTTGCTGTAAGTTCAATTACCGAGTGGTTGTATTTTGGGATAAGTCCTTCATAACCGTACTGGATTCCCAGAATGCGGGTGATGCCGTATCTGTATACAAGCTGGTTGACAAGGGCCCGGATAACGTTGTTCAGACCAGGGCAAATGCCGCCGCATGTTACGATTGCAACCTTGGTTTTGGCCGGTTCGAAATATATTGCTTCCTTGGGTCCTGCCTTCTCAAAAGAAGCCGGAATCTCATTGTTATCCCTATAGTTGTTATAACTTTCAAGAGTCCCCTCATAAAGTATTCTTTCGTTGTCATTTACGAATTTATAGACAGGGCTGTCCTCATGCTGTGAAGTCTTAAGAGGCGAAACGACACTGCACTTGCCTAATGCGGTTACTATTAAATCCTCGTATTTCATTTTTTAAGGAATATTGTTAGAAAAGAAGCCAGTGCAGGAAAACAGGAAACCTGCGGCTCAAATTTAGTCAAAATAATTATTGGCATGCAATAACCTGCGGCACAATTATCCGCCCGGTTCAATGTGAACATTACAGAGTGACCAATTGCGTTCAAGCGGGGAAGGTCCGAAACAAAAAATATCAGTTTGACTGGATTATCTGTTTGATTCTCCCAACCAGGCCGTTTTCAAGTTTAACCTTTATGCCATGAGGGTGATTTGGAGCCGAGGTGAGTATCTCTTTTACCCGGCCTCCCGTAAGCCTGCCGGTGCGCTTGTCTTCAGTAAGTTCCACCAATACATCTATCCCCGGTCGTATATCTGCTCTTCGTGTTCCTTCCATTTCTGCCTTCATTTGAAACGTATTTGACATAACTTTTTCTGATGTAAAATTCCAGATCAGGCTGCAATTTTATACATTATTATCTTTAGAAAACAGAAAAAGTGATAAAGTTTTGAATTAATTTAGGTGTTTGTTGCTGGCAAAGGGCTCAGAGCGCAGAGCTCAGGGCTCCAGATACTGCCAACTGTCTGCTGCCAACTGCCGATTTGTTACTGGTTGGCTCAACCTATAAACGTCTCTTTGTCCCTTAGTCCCTCAGTCTCATCATCGCTCTCGCGCCTTATGCCTCATGCCTGTCAATAAGCTCCCTTTACCCGTGTTCTGATTGAATAGAGCCCTTTGCTTGCTGTAATGAAGAGGGTTTTTCTGTCTTTACCTCCGAAACAGACATTTGCAGTCCAGTTTTCGGGAACCGGAATGTTGCCAAGTTTTTTCCCTGTTTTATCAAATATGGTCACCCCTTTTCCCGTAAGGTAGATGTTCCCTTTTGAGTCGATTGTCATTCCGTCGGAGCCCAGTTCGCAGAACAGTTTCTTATCAGATAAGGAACCGTCGGCATTTATAATGTACGACCAGGTCTTGTTCCCGCGGATATCAGCCACATACAATGTCTTTCCGTCGGGAGTACCCACTATTCCGTTTGGTTGAAGAAGCTCTTCCTCAACACGTTTCAGGGTAAGGTGATCGGCGCTTAGGAAATAGACGCACTGCTTTTCCTGAGGCATTTCGGAATGATTCCACCATGATCTTTTGTAGTAAGGATCGGTGAAGAAAATATCTCCCCCGGGCGAAACCCAGAGGTCATTAGGTCCGTTCATAAGGCGGCCTTCATACTTTAAAGAAATAGCTTCCGGTTCTCTGCCGGGAACAATTTTCAATATTTCATTCTTTTCATCTGCACACGACCACAAGTTACCATGTCCGTCGAAGAACATACCGTTCGACCGTCCCGACGGCTGCATGAACGTTGACAGTTCACCCTCCGTGCTCCATTTCATGATCCTGTCGTTGGGCTGATCGGTGAAATATACATTTCCGGCCTTGTCTGCTGCAGGACCTTCGGTGAATGAAAACTCTCCGGCCAGCTTAATCAGCCCGGCTCCGGACTTCAGGATCCCTGACAGGTTATCTTCTTGCGAATCAGCTGATTCATATGTGAACAACATAAATAGAATGATCAATAATCGGGCTGGCATAATGTGATATTTTGTTTGTCACGACAAAGGTACTCTCCTGATTCTTTCGATGTAATTATCAATATGATCCGGTTTTTCGAAACCGATAATAATCATATCAACAGTTCCGAGGCCAAGTACGAATTTCAGCGACTGATCTATTTTTTCAGGATCATCCTTCAGCTTTCCGCCGCCTATGAGTTTCATGGCTATAACACCTTTACCCGCCTTACTGAATTTCTCAATTACAGGTACAATAAGTGAAGGATCCTTTTTATCCATGCTTTCGCCGAAAGGATTTATCCTCACATGAATTACATCAACCCATGGGGAGGCCGCCGCCGCTTCAAGTGCTTCGAACGAATGCACTGAAACGCCATGTGCCCTGATTATCTTCTTTGCCTTAAGTTCATCAAGCTCATCCATGTGCCGCCTGTATTTTTCGGTCCAGTCGCCCTCTGTCATACAATGAAGCTGCACAATGTCGAGGTAATCGGTATTCAGTTCCCTCCGCAACCGGTCAACAACCGTCAGGGGAAAACCCTTTTCTTCATCGGGAATTCCTCCGGATGTGATCCACATTTTGGTTCCGATAACATAGTTCCCGCGGTCAATTCCCTTCAGCGCAGCAGTTGTAAAGGGGTGGGTTCCATAGCTGTCGGCGCAGTCGAAATATCTGATCCCTTTTTCATATGCGGTTCTTATAAGCGATTCTGCGACTCCGGCTCTTGTTATGCTGGAAGTGCGGTTATAGCCGCTGTAACCTGTACCCATGCCGAGAAGAGTGGTTTTTATTCCGGTTTTTCCAAGAGTGACTGTTTTGAAAGGATCCACAACCCTGGTTTTGCGGTCGAGGGGGATTGCACCCACTGCATTTCCCAGGAGCACTGATCCTGTACCGGCTGCCACGGTAGCCATGAATTGCCGGCGGGTAAGTTTCGTTTTGCCCATATCTGTCCTGATGTATCTGGTTTACAGTAATTGCAACAAATTAAGCAAATATTATGTTCATTTCAAACGCGTTTCATCGCTTATTGCAAAATACTCAGGCTGACGCATGAAGGGTGAACGGAATCGTGGTAAATCCTTTGCGTTGCCTTGACGAAATCGTCATCAGAGCATTTATAGATATCCACGAATTTCTGGGGATTTCTGTCGACAAGCGGGAACCAGGAATTCTGAACCTGTATCATTATCCGGTGTCCTTTTTTGAAAGTATGGGCCACGTCAGGCATCTCAAATTTCACTTCGGTGACCTTACCTGGCACAAAAGGTTCTGGTTTTTCAAAGCTGTTGCGGTATTTACCCCTCATAACTTCGCCCCTGACAAGCATCTGGTATCCGCCGAGAGGGTAATCGGTACCAGGATCTTCGGGTTTGAAATCGGGAGGAAAAACGTCGATCAGTTTAACGATATAGTCTGCATCGGTGCCGGTAGTTGAAACGAACAGTCCGGCGTTCACTGGTCCGGTCACGGTGATATCCTCATCCAGGACAGCGGTCTGGTAAACCATAACATCCGGCCTTCTTGACGCAAAACGCTGGTCGTCTGTCATATATTCTGGAGCCCTTTCTGCATGAACATCTTCCCTGTAGGGAACCGGATTCATGGGGTCGGAGATATATTCGTCGAAAGAATTCCTGTCTGAAGGCGGCTGAAATGAGGCAATTTCTCCGGGATGAAAGTACAGGTTTTTCACTTTGGCATTTGCCGGTGGCCAGCTGTCAAAATCCCTCCATTCGTTCGATCCGGTAACAAACATGCTTGCCTCTGCCATTCCCGGGTCTTCTGTTCCTTTGAGATGATAGTCGAAGAACTTCTTTTCAAGTTCCATGAATTTATTGTTGGCATCCATCCCCCAGTAAATATTGCCAAGGTTCCTGGCTTCTCCGGCAGCCCACTGGCTGTGTTGCCAGGGACCCATCACAATGTGGTTAGTAACCGATTGGGTATTTTGACTCTCGATTGCCTTGTAAGTCTGTAGCGCCCCGTAGAGATCTTCTGCATCGAACCATCCGCCTACTGTCATTACCGCGGGTTTGACGTTACGAAGATGCGGCCTGGGATCCCTCGATTTCCAGAAATCATCGTAATCGGGGTGTTCAAAGACGTCATTCCAGAATTTTATGCTGTCGCCGAAGTATTTTGGGGCAATATTCTTAATTGCTCCCAGCGACAGGAAGAACTCATAGTTATCGGGAGTCGGCCAGCTGAATGATGGTTTGCCGCTCCTCGACAGTTCTCTCCGGGGCTGTCCGAAGCTGTAATAGAATGGGAAGCAGTCGAGCAGAAAAAATGCTCCGTTATGGTGGAAATCATCTCCGATGAACCAGTTTGTCACCGGAGCCTGGGGCGATACCGCTTTGACGGCCGGATGTGCGTTTATAATCCCCATTGTTGAATAGAACCCCGGGTATGATATTCCGAATATTCCGACGTTTCCATTGTTGTTTCTGACATTCTTCACCAGCCAGTCGACAGTGTCCCAGGTGTCAGTTGTTTCATCGATGTCGGTATTGGATTTCTTAACCGGTATCACAGGCCTGATATCTTCGAACACACCTTCGCTCATGAATCTACCCCTGACATCCTGAAAGACCATTATATAGTCATCGCCTGTAAATCTTGTATATATCTGCATGAAGACGTTGATGCCGGAAGGTCCTCCGCCCTCAATATTGTATGGCGTTCTGTTGAGAAGTACAGGCCGTTGTGAGGTGGCGTTTTTTGGGGTGTAGATTGATGTGAACAGTTTAACTCCGTCGCGCATTGTAATATAGACTTCCTGTTTGTCATATTTTTCTTTAAGTACAGCAGGACTTCCGGCCGGCGGCGCTATCGGCTGCCTTCCGAATTTGATTTCTATTTTCAATTGTCCCTGTTCGAGGAAACCCGCTATTTCGGTATAATCAGGATTTACTTTGCCGGCATATTTAAATCCGGCCTGCTCATGGCTGAAGCTGAAATCAGGAAAGGCGAAAGTTGTTGATGTTGAGGGTATTCCAATAGCGTTTTGATCGGGACTGTCCCAGGTTGATGTATATCCCTGGTCGGCTGATTTCACATGTACTGAAAGACGGAGCTGCATTCCCTGGATGTCAGCAACTCCGTGCCAGTCGCCTTCTATTGACTGGCCTAAAGATTTCAGGGGAATAAATGAGATAATCATTACGGCAGATAAGATTGCCGGGATCAGTTTATTAAGTTTCATTTTATCGGGTATAAACGGTTAATTGCAAAAGTCTGGTCAGTTTCTGGCCTTTTGACGTGGGTCATTTGTATCAGTTACAGGTCTTCCCGGATTTTTTCAATAAGTGGTTCAGGAGAAACGGGTTTTCCGTTCCTTGTCGAGACTCCTGTCACAACTGCTTTTACAATCAGTTTATCGTCAGGGATCCTGTATATGTCCTGGTGAAAGGCAAGTCTCACATTTCCATCCCTTTTGATGAATGTTTTTACAATGAATCTATCGCGGCTTCTTAGCGGATATTTATAATCTATTTCAACCCTGGTTACAGTCAGGTCAATTCCTTCCTTGTGGAGGTCAATAAAGCTTATTCCTCTGGAAATAAGAAATTCGTGTCTGGCATGCTCCAGATAATGCTGGTAATTTGCATTGTTTACAACAGCCTGCAGGTCACATTCGTAATCCCTGACGATGAATTCAAGAGTGTGGATGTTTCGGGCTTCCTCAATCATTTGTTATTTAATTAACAATCATTTTATTATCTGGGGTATCTCCTGAAAAATTTCTTGAGGGCGACGTGGAATTTATGCACTCCGTCGGGCTTGTAGAACATCAGGATGCATTCCTTTGTGATAAGGTTTATTCCTGAACCTTCAAGCTCAGCGGCCTCCTTCCCCGTCTCGGCATTTCTCTGAATCCAGATTTGTTTTATTCCTTTTTCCCTTGCTTCCCTGACAATGCCGGGTGTTTTGTCCTTGCCGGTCATCACTATCAGTCCCTTCACATTGTCGGGGAGGCTTTTAATATCCGGAAATACCTTTGTTCCGTGTATTTCGGTTGCATGGGGATTCACCGGAATGATGTTCATTCCCTTTTCTTTCAGCTCCCTGAATGCAGCGAATCCGAATTTTTTCGGATCACGCGATACTCCGGCCATTGCAATTGGCTCAGAAGCAATGAAATCCTGTATCTGTTGTAATTTGCCCATTTTGATTATAGGTTTTAAAGTTAAGAAACATTGATTTTTTAGAACAGAAAGACAACACAGAATACGTATAAAGACTTAAAAATACTATAAAAATGAATAACGGAGAATAAAATTTATTTACTTGGCAGGTACTTAACCTGGCAACTCTAATTTAGCACTACTCCCATGAAGAATCCCGGTAACGAAAAGGGATATCTCTTTTCGAAAAGATATTCGAATTACGTGTTTGCCCTGCTTTTCCTTCTGTACATGTTTGATTACATCGACAGAACGGTTGTAACATCGATGTTTACGTCAATCGAAGCCGACCTGGGGATTTCTCACACCCAGAGCGGGATGCTTGTTTCTGCTGTATATTGGGCAATAGTACTTCTGACTTTTCCGGTCTCACTTCTTGTAGACCGCTGGAGCAGGACAAAGACAATAGGCCTG
This sequence comes from uncultured Rikenellaceae bacterium, assembly GCA_964555805.1. Classification (GTDB taxonomy): domain Bacteria; phylum Bacteroidota; class Bacteroidia; order Bacteroidales; family VadinHA17; genus LD21. The sequence continues at coordinate 21,757 of CAZKTX010000004.1, read as the reverse complement.
ATGGCCATTTTATGGAGTCTGGCCACCGCACTGTGCGCTCTTACCGGAAATTTTATCCAGTTGTTTCTTGCAAGGATGCTCATCGGGGTTGGGGAAGCCGGTTATGCACCTGGGGGGAGTGCCATGATCTCAGGTTTATACCCGATAGAGAAGCGATCGAAGATGATGGGTTTCTGGAATGCTTCGATCCCCCTGGGAACTGCTATCGGAGTGTTTCTCGGAGGGATTATTGCGACTAACCTGGGATGGAAGCATGCTTTCGGGCTCGTTGCCTTTCCCGGAATGATAGTTGCAATCCTGTTTCTTTTCGTGAAGGATTACAAGACAGTCGATCTTTCATTCTTTGACAAATCGAATCAGAAGGTCAGGATGGAAAGGAAGGATATCGTAAGGGAATTTTTATCCAGGCGTTCAATAATTTACACCTATTTCGGCATCACCGCTTCAATTTTTGTTACAACATCTCTTCTTACCTGGCTTTCGACATATTTTCAAACCACAAGGGAACTCGCCCAGGACAAGGCCGGCACAATGGCAAGCAGCATTATGGCTTTAGCTCTTGTTGGAGCTCCCCTTGGAGGGATACTGGCTGACAAATGGAGAAGGACAAATATAAATGCAAGGCTGCTTCTTCCAGCTGTCTCGACTCTCGTGTCGGCTGTATTGCTGTTTCTTGGTCTCTATCTGTTCAGGGGCCCACTTCAGTATATCACATTTCTTATAATGGGGATAACAATAATGATGTTTATCTCAGGTGCAGCCTCGGTTACCCAGGATGTAATCCATCCGGGTCTGAGGGCAACCTCCTATTCAATTGCTGTTGTGGTCCAGAACCTTCTGGGAGCTTCAATGGCTCCTGTTGTGATAGGCTTTATATATGATCATTCAGATATAATGACAGCTATGTCGATACTGCCCTTTGTTCTTGTACTGAGCTCATTGCTGTTTTATCTCGGGTCGAAGTACTACGCCATGGATATTGAGAATGTAACCAAGGTGCAGCTGGAGGTGCAGTAGAATTTCTATTTATCGCGTGCAACTGTGTAATTAACGAATTCGTTGAGGGCTTCCCTTACCTCGGATGGCGGGTAGGTGTCGAGTATTGCACGGGCCTTATCGCGGTACTGGAACATTCTCTCAGTGGCATAATCGAGACCTCCCTTTTCGGTTACAAATCTTATGACTTCGTCAATTTCTGAACGTGATTTCTTTTTGTTGCCAATTATCCTGAGTATATGTCTTTTTTGAGGAAGAGATGCTTTTTCAAGCGCATGGATAAGCGGAAGAGTTATTTTTTTCTCCTTGATGTCATTCCCTGATCTTTTTCCTGTAAGACCGTTGCTGTCGTAATCGAGTATATCATCCCGTATCTGGAAAGCTATTCCGAGGGTTTCCCCGAAATCCTTCATCAGCTGGATTGTATCCGGATTGTCTGTAGCCGCCCGTGCACCGCAGGCAGTGCAGGCTGCTATAAGAGCTGCCGTTTTTCCCCTGATGATCCTGAAATAATCTTCTTCCGAAAGGTTTAGTTTTCTTGATTTCTGAAGCTGGAGAAGTTCAGCTTCTGTCATCGACTTAACTGCTTCGGAAGTGATCTCGAGCATATCGGTACGGTTTTTCTCGATGCTTATCAGCAGTCCTTTTGACAACATGTAATCCCCAACAAGCACGGCAATCTTTGAGTTCCACAGGGCGTTGACCGAGAGTGCGCCTCTTCTTTCTGGGGCGTCATCGACAACATCGTCATGAACAAGCGATGCAGTATGAAGAAGTTCTATCAATGTTGCAGCGATAAATGCCGGCTCCCCCGTGCCGCCGTTAAGCCTGGCAGTGAGGAAGACAAGCAATGGTCTCATCTGTTTTCCTTTCCGGCGGAACACATAATTAAGAATGATTTTCAGAAGAGGAATATTGCTCTTCGTCATCCTGCCGAAATAGGCTTCAAACTGAGCCATTTCTTCCCTGACGGGTTTTCTTATTTTCCCCGGATCCGACATTTATGATTTTCTTCAAATATACTAAAATGGGTTAAACATGAGTTGAATAAAGTAATTCTGTACATCAGCTTAATGTGCACCATTTGGCCATTGAGATTAAAAAATGATATATTTGTTGGAAGAAAAGGAGTATGAATGGATATTAAAGACATAAAACCGGATAATCTGGAAAGGGCAGCCGGGATGCTTAAGGCAGTTGCTCATCCTGTCAGGATATCGATCATCGGTTGTCTCGAACAGGGAAACAGGAAAAGTGTGACCGAGATCCACAAACTGTTAGGAATAGAGCAGTCAACTGCATCGCATCATCTTGGTATACTGAAAGACAAGGGTGTTCTGGGTTCAAAGAGGGAGGGCAAGAATACTTATTATTTCCTCAGGAATGAGAATGTCCTGCCTCTTCTCACCTGTATCGGCGATTGTTGCAGCCAACAGAATTTCACTCCAGGTCTCTGAACATTTTTTTCTGAAAAAGTATTATTGCGAAAACCCCGCAGGTAATTGCGGAATCGGCTATATTGAACACCGGACGGAAGAAAACGAATGATTCACCGGCCCGGATTGGAGACCATTCCGGCCATGTTGTATCGATAACAGGGAAGTAGAACATATCTACAACCCTTCCCATAAGAAGAGAAGAATAGCCGCCTTCGGGAGGAAAGAGCAGAGCCGGATGGCTGTAGCTTTCGCTGAAAATCATTCCGTAAAAAGCGCTGTCGATAAGATTCCCCACCGCACCGGCCAGGATGGCGCTGACTGCCAGAATAAGTCCGGTATATGTCTCCTTTTTTATCAGGGAGTTAAGGAACCAGCCAATAGCTGTTATAGCTGCGATTCTGAAGAGGCTTAGTATTATCTTTCCGGTTTTCCCGCCGATTTCCATTCCGAAAGCCATCCCGTTGTTTTCGATGAAATGAAGAAGGCCCCAACCGCCGAACAACGATCTTTCTTCTCCTATAACCATGTGAGTCTTTACCCAGAATTTCAGTATCTGGTCTGCCACAACAATCAGCAGAATCAGCAAAACAGCTTTTTTCCCTGTCGACATTAATGCCATTTTAATTAAGGCGGGAAAAATACTAAAAAATCATCGTAAAAAAAACCCCCGTCATCGACGAGGGTAAATTATTGCAATTTAAGTTATTCCACACAATCAGGAAACGCATTTAGCCGCAGTCGGCATTACCGTAATTGCTGTCCCAGCAATGCCAGGCGGAGTCTCCGAAGAATTTCGGGCAATTGATCCTTCCGTTTTTCAGGGTCGTGCTCCATTCGACATCCATATCGAAGAATTCGTCAGCTGAAGCATTGTAATAGTACATCGAATAGTAAGCATTAAGTGTATTCTGTGTTGTTCCGTATTCGATATAGCTTGTTGCAAAAGGATTTCCCGATTTTGTGAAAGTGTATTTTACTGATGCTGCTTTCCCTGATGCTGCTGTCCAGTCGATTTTCGCAATTTCGACAGGATTTGACTGGCTTTCATAAAGTTTCCATTGTCCTGCCGATCCGTCGGTTTTGGATGTACCTTCAAACCACAGGAAATCTGTGTATCCTCCGCTCCCTGTTTTTGATATATACATTTTCCAGACGTTGTTTGAAGGAGTTACCTGGCCTGTCAGCCGTGCATCATAGGTTGAATTCAATACGGTGGCTGTAGCGGTCCATTGCCATGTATTATTGTCAATATAGACCGGCTGGTCGTCGGCTGTAAGCTGAAATGCCTTAACCGGTACAGCGAGAGTGCTGTAAATTATAACATTCCAGAGCATTGCAACTCCTGAAGCCAGCTCCCAGTTGCTGTTCGGAGTGGTTTTGGGAACAGAAAAAGAATATTCTCCTTTGCTTGTCTGATCGAAATTAGAGAAGTCGATAGCCATCGATCCTGCGGGAGGCAAAACCGGCGGATCGCCCTTGTCCTTTTTACAACTTGTGAACTGAGTCATTAAAAGGGCTGAAACAATTAGTAAAGCAAAATACCTTTTCATATGCAGTTGATTTAAGTTAACAAAATAACGGATATTTAATTTCAAAATTACTATAAACAACAAAAATGGGGCCGTAACAGAAGGATTTCTTTAGAAAGTCTTATCCAAACCATATTTATTGCTTTTACTCCCCCAAAGCTACTCTTTATACCTGTCTTTATAAAGTTGGATGACTTCATCTCCATTTTTCTTTCTACCCCCCAACCCCCCTAAAGGGGGGCTTAAGATCGGTGAATTACAGCTATTTAAGGTTTTTGAAATATATTACCAGGCTGGATAACAATTTGTCCCGAAAATCAAAACTGCCAAAGTATTGATAATATCCGGAACACGATATTACTCTTTGTCTGATTCTTAGCCCCCCTTTAGGGGGGGTGGGGGGTAAACAAACAGGGGAATCGGACAATGATCCTGAATCCTGTTTGAACAAAATCAAATCTTTACTGTTTAATGTACAAAATTTAATGATCATGGAACAGAGAAACATTTTGAAAAAAGCAGGTCTTGGTATTATTGCAGTGATGTTTGCACTGAATTCGTTTGCCGGAGGCCCCGATAACTTAAATAATTACACTATGGAAAAATTTGACATTCATGTATTACCGGCATTGCCTTATGCCTATGATGCGCTGGAGCCCTATATCGATGCACGTACAATGGAGATCCACTACGACAGGCATCACCGCGCCTATTTCAATAACTTTACCGCTGCAATTAAGGGAACAGCCCTTGAAAACAAATCAATAGAAGAAATCTTTGCCGGCATTTCAACAGCAGGAGATGCAGTGAGAAATAACGGAGGCGGTTTTTACAATCATGTTCTTTTCTGGAACAATCTTGCCCCCAAATCATCCGGGCCTTCGGCAGAACTGTCAGAAGCCCTGGTTAAGGAGTTCGGATCGATTGACAAGTTTAAGGAACTCTTCAGCAATGCTGCAAAAACACGTTTCGGAAGCGGCTGGGCATGGCTTGTATTTACAGGCGACAGGAAGCTTGCGATCGGAAGTACTCCCAATCAGGACAATCCTCTTATGGATGTGTCTGCAATTAAGGGAATTCCGCTTCTTACAATCGACGTCTGGGAACATGCCTATTACCTCAAGTATCAGAACAAGAGGGCTGATTATGTCGATGCTTTCTGGAATGTTGTAAACTGGGAGGAAGTCAGCAGGAGATACACTGAAGCAAAGAAATAAAGGTTCTTTGCCGCTGCCTGACCAAAGGGCCAAATGAAAGTCCCGGGTATGCCGAAGTGAAAAACAGGCAGCCCGGGACTTTTAATTATTTCCTGAATCTACGCCTGAGCGTATAGATATCTCTTAATTTTCATGGTGGCTGTTTTCTGGAACGGCACCGGCTGAATGACAATTTTATTTATCTGGGCGAATTTGCTCACTTTTGAGTTGACGTATTCCTGAAGTTCAAGCAGCAATTCATCCTTCTTTTGCTCGTACTGGCGCGTCATGTCATCCTTGAGGATCTGATACTTCTTCTCAATTTCTTCCATGTTAAGATGCACATATGCCACAAGTTTGCCTTTCTGCTGGATAACGAGCGACTCGACTACAAAGCGGAAATTGTTGATTACAGATTCAATTTCTTCGGGGTAAATATTCTCGCCGCTGGATCCTAGTATCATATTTTTAAGCCTTCCCTTGATATAAAGGTTGCCCTTTGAGTCGAACAGGCCAAGATCGCCTGTTTTGAACCAGCCGTCAGGGGTAAGGACCTCACTTGTAAGCTCGGGTTCCTTGTAGTACCCTTTCATTATTGTGGCGCCTCTAGCCCAGATCTCGCCTTCGCCCGACCTTGGATCGGGATCATTTATCTTTAGCTCAATGTCTTCAATTGCAGGACCCGTAGAGTCGTAAACCGATTTGGAAGGATTTGCTCCGGCCAGTAATGGTGAGGTTTCCGTAAGACCATAGCCGATTGCATAGGGGAATTTTGCCTCGAGAAGGAATTTCTCAACAGTCTTGTTCAGTTTAGCCCCGCCAATTCCGAAGAATTTCAGGTGTCCGCCGAATGTCTTGTAAAGTTTTTTACCTGCAACTGCATTAAGTTTCTTCCTTATGAATGGTATTTTATAGAGCAGGTTCAACAGTTTCTTTTCAGTAAAAGTCGGAAGTATTTTATTGAAATAAACTTTCTCCATTATCAGTGGAACTGTCAGCATGATCGTTGGTTTCACCTCAGCCATTGCCGGTATAAGTACCGAAGGTGTGGGTGGTTTCCTGAGGTAGTAAACACAGGCCCCGCCAAGCAGGGGAAGCATAAGTCCCAGTGTATTCTCGTAAGTATGTGACAGAGGCAGTACGGAAAGGAACCTGTCATTTTCGTCCACAGGCTGAATCACCTTGCCTTTCATTGCATTGAAGCTTATGTTCCTGTGGGTGAGCATAACTCCCTTCGAGCGGCCGGTTGTTCCTGATGTGTAAATTATTGAAGCAAGGTCGTCTTCGTTTACATCGTATTGTTTCAGGGGTTCGGCTGAAGGATCAAATACCGCAGTTTTATTTCCGTGTGAAATGATGCTATAGTCGTCGATGAGTATCCGGGTTTCGAGTTCATCCGATTTGAATTCCTCTATCTTGTTTATCTGTGAGGAGGAAATAAAAAGAGCCCGAGCTCCTGAATGAGTGAGAACATTGCTGACCTCATTCGGGGAGAAATCCGGAAGAACCGGAACCACAACAGCACCCATAAACGTGACAGAAAAAAAAGCCGAGCTCCAGTTCGGCATATTATTGCTCAGGACAGCTACCTTATCACCGGGTTCGATTCCCAGCTTCTCAAGGAAGGCCATCAGAGCCCTGATCTCCCTGGCTGACTCATTGAAGGTCCTGGGCTTCTCTCCCACAAATGCGTAGGAATTATGATCTCCGAATTTTCTTACAGTCTCACCGAAGAGCGCAGGGAAAGTAAGCTTAATATTGTTCTCCGTCATTTATCTGGGGATGAATTGAAGAAAATAAAGTGAGCAAAGATGCATATTTTAATCGACATCCTGCTTATAACATGACAAATATTGCTTTATTGCACCCTTAACCGGCATTCGCAGTAAACTTTTTCCGGCGAAGTTGGTTAAATTTGCGTAAGTATTTATTGACTTTCGGTGACGATATATAAAAATGTCAATTTTTAATATTTACACCCCCTTCCCGACCTTCCCCCACAGGGGAAGGAGCAGGCGGCAAGGCCTCCCGCATTGCGGGACGGGAAAGGGGGTTTGGTCGAATAAATGGGGACAAATTATTTAACCAGCTGCAAATGACAAAAATTATAAGGGTTACAAAGGAATTTTCATTCGAGATGGCACATGCTCTCTGGAATTATGACGGTCCTTGCCGGAATGTTCACGGGCATTCCTACAAACTATTCGTAACGGTTTCGGGAACGCCTGTTGAGAACCCTGCTGATCCCAAAAACGGAATGGTAATCGACTTTACTGATCTGAAAAAAATAGTTCTCGACAGGATTATAGATGTCTTTGATCATTCTGTTACAATATCTGCATTTCAGGACAATGAAAGAACTGAAGCCTGCAGGACAATGTTCGGGAATACAGTGGTTGTGGATTACCAGCCGACCTGTGAGAATCTTGCAGCCGATTTTGCATCGAGGATCACGGAAAGGCTTCCTGCAGGAGTGAAGTTGTTTAGCCTGAAACTTTACGAGACCGCAACTTCTTTTGCCGAGTGGTATGCTTCGGATAATGAATAATATTACAATGTCAGAAAACAAACAAAAAAAGCTCTTCCTGCTGGATGCCTATGCATTGATCTTCCGTGCATATTATGCCTTCATCAGGAATCCCCGGGTTACCTCGGGAGGAATGAACACATCTGCAATCTTCGGATTTCTTCTTGCACTCAGGGAGGTGCTTCAAAAGCAAAAGCCAACCCATGTCGGAGTGGTTTTTGACACTCCCGAACCCACATTCAGGCATAAGATTTTCAAGGAATACAAGGCCAACCGTGATGCGACCCCCGAGGATATCAGGGCAGCAGTTCCCTACATTAAAAGGCTTATCGAGGCATACAGGATACCCATACTTGACTGTCCCGGATATGAAGCCGATGATGTGATCGGGACACTGGCAAAAAAGGCCTCAGCGAGCGGGTTTGAAACCTTTATGATGACACCCGACAAGGACTTTGCCCAGCTTGTTTCAGAAAATATCTACATGTTCAAGCCATCGAGGAGCGGGAACGAATCGGTGAAATGGGGAGTGGAAGAGATTAAGCAGGAGTTTTCAGTAAACGATCCGTTGCAGGTAATTGACATACTTGCCCTCATGGGCGATACTGCCGACAATATTCCCGGAGCCCCCGGGGTGGGTCCGAAAACAGCAATGAAACTGATTTCCGAATATGGATCGGTTGAAGAAGTGTTCAGGAACACAGATAAGCTGAAAGGTAAGCTCAGGGAAACAATCGAGGAGAACCGGGAACAGATTGAGCTTTCAAAGACCCTGGCTACAATCGAGATCAATGTCCCGGTCGATTTCAGGGAAGAAGAACTAATACTTGAAACTCCCGACCGCGAAAAGCTGAAGAAACTTTTTGATGAACTGGAGTTCAGGTCAATTGCTTCTGAAGTTTTCTCGGAGATTGACAGAAACGCCATTGCATCCGGTGGAGGATCAGCCGATGCCCCTTCGTCCGGACCCTCACAGGGAACTCTCTTCGGCAGTGAACAGCTTCCGGCGGTTCAGTCAGGCAAAGCCGGTATCGACAGTGTGGAACATAACTACATTCTTATTGAAGGGGAGAAAGCGCTTGAGGAGTTTGCCGCTGAAGCGATGAAGCAGGATGAGATCTGCTTTGACACGGAGACAACCGGCATTGAACCTCTGAATGCAGAGCTTGTTGCAATTTCGTTCTCATGGAAAAAAGGAACAGGATGGCTCGTTCATTTTCCTGAATCAGGAGATGAAACAGCCCTGAAGCTGAAGATACTGAAGCCGGTTTTTGAGAATCCGGAAATAAGGAAGATCGGCCAGAACATGAAGTTTGACATACAGGTGCTTGCAAACTACGGGATTGAGGTGAAAGGCAGTCTTTTCGACACAATGATCGCCCACTACCTGCTCGAGCCCGACATGCGGCACAACATGAACCTGCTGGCTGAGAGTTATCTCTCGTACAGCCCGGTCCACATAGAATCGCTTATAGGCGAAAAGGGGGCAAACCAGAGGAACATGCGTTCGGTTCCCGTGGATCTGATAAAGGAATATGCAGTTGAGGATGCCGACGTTACATTTCAGCTGAAGGAACTGTTTGAACCCAGGCTTAAAGCTGAAGGGTTATCTGAGCTTTCAACCGGTATCGAAATGCCGCTTATCTCAGTGCTGGCGGACATGGAAAGGACAGGCGTGAAGCTTAACCAGGATAATCTTAAAGCTATTGCAGCAGTCCTTCGTGAAGACATCCTGTCTCTTGAGGCGGAGATACAATCCCTTGCCGGAATGGAGTTTAATATTTCTTCTCCGAAACAGCTTGGAGAGGTCCTTTTTATAAGGCTGAAGCTCGACGACAAAGCCAGGATGACAAAGACAAAGCAGTTCAATACAAGCGAAGAGATACTGCAAAGGCTGGCCAGCCGGCATCCGATTATAGACAAGGTACTTGAATACAGGGGACTTAAAAAGCTGCTTTCGACTTACGTGGAGGCATTGCCACAGCTTGTCGACAGGAAAACCGGCAGGATACACACCTCATACAACCAGGCAGTGGCATCAACCGGCCGCCTGAGCTCAAACAATCCGAATCTTCAGAATATCCCTGTAAGAGACGAGAGGGGCAGGGAGATAAGAAAAGCTTTTGTGCCTGAAGCGGGAAAGCTTTTTCTCTCGGCCGATTATTCTCAGATCGAGCTCAGGCTTATGGCACATCTCAGCGGCGACAGCAACATGATAGGCGATTTTCTTTCCGGGAACGACATACATGCGGCGACAGCTTCGAAGATCTTTGGCGTCGACATTAAGGATGTCACGCGTGAGATGCGAAGCAGGGCGAAGACTGCCAATTTCGGGATCATTTACGGGATCTCTTCATTCGGACTTTCTGAACGTCTTACAATAGGGAGAAAAGATGCAAAGGATCTTATCGACGGATATTTCAATTCCTACCCTGGTATAAAGAAGTACATGGACGAGAGTATAAGAAAAGCAAGGGAAACGGGATATGTTACTACGATGTTCGGCCGCAGGAGGTATCTCCGGGATATCCTGTCGAGGAACCAGGTTGTAAGGGGTAATGCCGAAAGAAATGCCATAAATGCCCCCATTCAGGGCACTGCAGCCGATATAATCAAGATAGCCATGGTCAGGATCCATGAAAGGCTTAAGAATGAGAAATACGCCTCAAAAATGATTCTCCAGGTACATGACGAATTAATATTTGAGGTACTACCCGGGGAACTTGACAGGCTCAGGGAGATTGTTGTCAATGAGATGTCGCATGCCGCCAGTCTTGATGTACCGCTGATTGTCGATTGCGGAACAGGCAGTAACTGGCTCGAAGCTCATTGATTGATAAAATAAAAGCCGTATTGGGATATAAGAAAGATATGGAAATCAACGTTTTATTTTTCGGAGTGCTTGCAGACTTTACGGAGGTGCGCAGAAAGCATTATACCGGGGTTGAATCATTCTCCGATCTGAAGCACAGGTTATTTGACGACTATCCGGGAATAGAGCATTATACTTACAAGATAGCTGTAAACCGGATTTTAATTAATGAAGACCCGGTGCTACGGAATGGCGACGAGCTGGCACTGATGCCTCCCTTCGCAGGCGGATGAATATAGCGTTAACACATTAATAATAAACATATTATTATGCGTCTTGTAAAAGGTCCCGTAACGGCAGACATAATCACAGAGCTTATTGCGAAAGGCGGAGAGAAAAAGGAATGCGGAGCTCATTCGCTCTTCCTGGGCCAGGTCAGAAACGATGCTAAAGACGACGGTAAGAGGGTCAGGGCAATAGAATACTCTGCTTATGAAGAAATGGTTATTATGGAAGCAGAGAAGATCAGCAAGACTGTACAGGCGGAGTATGACGATGTGAGAACCCTTGAAATTGTGCATTCGAAGGGTATTGTGAATGCCGGAGAACTGTCGCTGGTTGTATTGGTTTCAGCAGGTCATACGGTCCAGGCGGCAGGAGCCTGCACAAAAATCGTCGGGCTGATAAAGGAAAAACTGCCTATCTGGAAAAAAGAGCTTTTTGAAGATGAGCCAGCTCTGCCGGTTGACGAATTTTGATTTTCAGATTGTCACCTCATCCCCATGATCCAGGCCGTATCTGAAACTGGTCACGGATCCGTTATCATCACGGGTTATAAGTATTGATCCGGATTTGCCCTGCAGTATCGAATTGTATTCGTCGCCTCTTTTTAGGATTTCAATGGCCTTTTTTACCTGTTCATCTGTGCCCAGGCTGAATTCAATAGACCCCTGCTCGTAGAAGTAACGCCCGATGATCTCATCGGCAAGCAGTTCGGTGATTTCCTTTCTGAAAGTATCGAGGTCGTTGTCGAGGGTGTGCTTTAGATCATTCTGAAGTTCAGTGAAGAGGTCCTTGTGAATGTCGTAGTATTTTTCCTTTTTTGCATTGGAGATCAGCTCATTCAAGGATAGTTCGGTTATTGTGCTGTAACTGAATTTACGTTCCGCCAGGTAATTTTTGAAATCAGCATAATCCTGATCCGTGATTGAGAATTTTTCCGGCGATTCCGGGGCAGGGTGAGCCCAGAAATATCGTGTTGCATAATCGAAGATGTAGTTTCTCAGATAAAGTTCGGCTGCTATCTGGCTCAATGCTGCAGGAACGATTTCAACGTCGGGGGATATTCCTCCTCCATCGCGCACAACTCTTCCGTTACGGGTTTTGAATTCTGTAATAAGCGAATCGGGGATTATACCGACACTGCCATCCTCGTTGGGGTGTGAGAAGTCGAGAGCCTGTATGCACCGGCCGCTTGGGATGTAATATTTTGCAGTTGTAACTTTCAGCTGGGTATTGTAGCTGAGGGGCCGGGTTATCTGGACCAGCCCTTTTCCGTATGACCGCTGTCCCACAACAACACCGCGGTCGAGATCCTGAATAGCGCCTGCCACTATTTCAGATGCCGATGCCGATCCCCTGTTTATTATAACTGCAAGGGGAATATTCTGGTCAACAGCCTGTTTTGTCGTTTTGAATGATTCGTCGAACTGTTTCACCTTTCCCTTTGTCGAAACAATTTCGTTGCCGGGGCCCATGAAAAGGTTAACTATATCAACGGCTTCGGTCAGAAGGCCTCCCGGATTGCTTCTCAGGTCAAGGACGATTTTCCTTGCATTTTCACTTTTCAGTTTGATCAATGCGTTTTTGACTTCTTCGGTGCAGTTCTGGGTGAAGTTTGTGAACCTTATGTAACCGGTTTCGTCATCCAGCATTCCGTAAAAAGGCACGGAGGGTATCTCGATTTTTTCCCTTTTCACGGGAACATCCAGTTCCTTGCCGTTCCTTTCGATTGTAAGTGTTACAGTTGTTCCCGGATTTCCCTTGAGTTTCTGGCTCACAACCTCGGTATCGGCTCCTTTGAGTGAGATTCCGTCAACCTTTTTAAGAAGGTCGCCAGCCCTTATTCCCGCCAGGTCCGCCGGGAAATCCTTGTAAACAAGTGATATTACAACATATTCTCCTCCTCCTCTAATAAGCGAGCCAATGCCCCCGTACTTGCCTGTTGTCATGAACGCAACTTCATCGCTCTCCGACTCGGGATAGTAAACAGTATACGGATCGAGTGTCTTAAGCATGTTGTCAATCCCGGCTTTTACAAGCTTGTCGGGATTCACTTCATCCACATAGAATGTATTGAGTTCCCTGTAAAGTGAAAGAAAAATATCTAGGTTTTTGGCTATTCTGAAATCTCTTGTTTCCTGGGTTGACAGAAATGAGATACTTATTCCTGCTATGATCAGTATTGCAGTTATTGCAGCAAACCTGACCGGCCTTATTTTTTTCATTTCTTACTGATTAATTGTATTGAATTCGGAAGCGAAAATAAGAAGAAAATCATGCAATCGGGCTGGTATTGAAATATTTAAAACAATTTTAACTTTTATCCGGTAAGGAGGATGCGCTTTTGCAGAGCTTTTCAAGCACCTCTTCCACAGCTCTGTCTATTAAGGCGAAGTCTGCAATTTTACTGCTGCGATAGATCATAATGAAAGTGATACTGAAGCCTTTCTCCTGGAGAAAGGAGTAAAGCCTGTACTTCCTCCGGCGGTATGATTCCCTGATTCTTCTTTTAAGCAGGTTTCTGTCGGTTGCATGTCTGAATCCCTTTTTTGGAACGCTTATGGCAAGCTGGGCGGGTGAGGGAATTGACGAATCCGGGATTGTCCAAAACACCTTGAAAACAGAAGTATGAATAGTATTTCCTTTTTCAAACAGCTCTTCGATCAGCCTGGTTCTGCAAAGCCTTTCATTCCTTGAGAATGTCTGCCTTTCGCCTTTTTCCATCTCAGAGTATGCTTTCCCCGGTATGTTACGTTGTAAGGTTCCGGGCCGGGAAGCCGGAACAGAGGGATTCACTGTTTGCAGTTTCTGTTAAAATCCTTGAGGTACTCATCAAGAGCCATTGTCATTGACGGAGCCTTCGGGTTGGGTGCATTGATGTCGAGCCTCAGACCCTCCTGTTCCACGGCGCTTGCGGTGGTTGGGCCGAAAGCTGCGATCTTGATCTCACCCTGGACAAAATCCGGGAAATTTTCTTTAAGCGATTTAATGCCTGAGGGACTGTAGAAGACAAGCAGATCGTAGTCAAAATCGTCTGGATTTGAGAAATGGTTGCTGATTGTCTTGTATAGTGTTCCTACTGTGTATTTGATATTGTTTTTGTCGAGGATCTCAGGTATTTCAGCATTGTGAGGTTCCGGCAGGGGCACAAGGAAATTGTCGTCCTTATGCTTGATAATGAGGTCGACCAGATCCTGAAACCTTGATTTGCCGTGAAAAATCTTGCGTTTTCTGTAAACGATGTATTTCTGAAGATAGAATGCAACATTTTCAGTTATGCAGAAATATTTCATCGTGTCGGGAACACATATCCTGAGTTCACTGCAAATCCTGAAGAAATGATCTATCCCGGTCTTGCTTGTGAATATTACAGCAGTGAAATCGAGGATATTGATTTTCTGCTGACGAAAGTCCTTTGCTGATACTCCCTCAACCTGTACAAATGGCCTGAAATCAACCTTGAGATTGTATTTTTTTGCCAGGTCGTAATATGGAGATTTCGGATTGTTAGGTTCAGGCTGTGAAACCAGGATCTTTTTTATTTTCAAGTCTTTACAGTTTATGTTTTACTTCTGAGTTATTAATTCTCATGATAAACCAAGCTGGTTGAAATACCTTACAAGGATCAGAACAGGCAAAATTTCCAGGGCACAAAGGTACAAAATCAAATATAAAACAGAAATATTACTCTTTATAAAAATCAAAAAGAGCCTGAAAGCGGGGAGCAGGTAGAAAACCACGAAAATGATCATACCTGCGCCGAGAAGGAATTTCTCAGGCAGAACGGCCGTATATGCCAGCATGATCACAATCGCCAGTAAAACAATTGAGACGAACCTGTATGAGTTATATATAGTGACAAGATATTCGTCGAATACATCCTTCCTGTCGCTCAGGCTTCCTGCCGCAGTACAGACAAAATGGCGAGAGGTGATCCCTGCAATTATGACTCCAAGACAGACGAGCATGAAAGAGAATGAAGAAATACCCTCGGGAATCATATTACGCAGTTCGGCGAACGAGTAAAAGAACAGTGCTATTACAGTGAATGTGACAAAGTTGAGGACAGTCGACTGCCATGTGAAGAGCGCCCCTGTATCACGCGACGATGATTCGTTGATGCCCCGGAAGAGAAAAAACCGTGCTACTTCCCTTGAAAAACTGCGGTTTGCCGATCGTAATATAAGCCACAGGTAGGCTGAAATGAATATGATACCTATAATCCAGTCGTGGTGAAGCGGTTTCATTGGCATCAGAATTCCGTCCCTGAGGTTTCCTGCAGTTTTTGATGTATGCCCGGTATAAACCTCAGCGGGTTTTTCAATATTTCCGAAGGGGAAAAAAACAGGCTGCGACCCGTCGATATTTCGGAAAAGCCCCGATGGGTCAAAGAAGGTGGCATCAGTGATGCTGTTGCGGGCACAGACAGAGGTAGTATCTGTAATAATAACCTCAGACAAATCTGGTCTCCGCCTTATCTTCCGTAGCGAGTCTGCAATCCTGATATGTTCCGGTACATTATCGAGCCTTGTGAATACTGAATCGGGGAGCAGTTTATCAACATCGATCCTGATGTTGATCTGCGGCCTTATTGTATCCTGTATTTCGGCACCAGTGAACATAACCTTCGCGGAATGATCCACAAAAGTAATGATTCTTAAAAATATCAGGTCAGTTTTTGGAAATTACGGAACGATCAGAAATAATCATTACAGCCTCCGGATATATCAGCAAGAATATTATTAGCCAGTCTGCTGGCTCCTATCCTGAAAAGTGAATTGTTCATCCATGCTTCTCCGAGCAGACTTCTGACAATGTTCAGGTACATCAGTGCATCGCTTGTTGCAGAGATTCCGCCTGCAGCCTTGAATCCGACCCTTATTCCGGTTTCGTCGCAGAAATAGCTTATGGCCCGGCACATTATATATGCAGCTTCAGGTGTGGCAGATATTGCGGTTTTCCCGGTTGAGGTCTTGATGAAGTCAGCACCGGCATCCATTGCAATCATCGATGCCTTGAAAATGCTTTCATAGTCGCCCAGCAGTCCGGATTCAATTATGACTTTCAGCTGCCTGTTTCCTATAGCCTCCTTTATTTCACGGATCTCGCCTGCAACCTGTTCAAAGTCATTTCCCATGAAAGCGCCTACCGGAATAACGATGTCTATTTCATCAGCGCCGGCTTCCACCGCCATTTTGCATTCGGAAACCTTGAGGCTCCTGAAGGTCTGCGATGTTGGGAATGCTCCCGCTACAGAAGCAATCTTCACATTTTTGGCGGTAAGTTTTTCCTTCACAAACGATACGAAATTGGGATAAACGCATATTGCTGCCACATTCGGGATGTTTGAGAAACGCCCTGAAAAGCTGTTTACCTTTCCGGTCAGATGAAGTATAGTGCTTTTGTTATCGGTCACATTAAGGCTTGTCAGATCGATAGAATTCAGTATACTCATCAGAAGTCGCTTGTCAGGGTCGCCTTGCGTCATTCCCGACACAGCTTTAAGGCCTTTCCTGATCTCGTTTTCCGACGGGGCCTTTTTTATAAGCTTCTCGTATAGTTTTGTCATAACCCTTTGCTAATTAATGAGGTTTCCTTTTCTAATCCGGAAAAAAGGACGTGGTCAATATAATGCTTTTTGTTTTGATAAATAATGGAAATAGAAATATTTGTCGGCGGCGGCAGGGTATTTTTTAAACCGGCATAAAAAAATGCTTAAGGAGCCTGGGCCTTCCTGTTCCTCGCAAGCGATGCAAATATTCCAAGGAACGACAACGCCGCAAAGATCACAAATCCGGTTTTCATGCTTGAAATAAATCCCTGATAAGTGGCAGGATTTATGGTTTGATTTCCGATAAACAGGGAGACAAGCATCATTGCAATGCCCATGGAGAACATCTGTCCGACCATTCTCATAGTACCAACCACCCCCGAGGCAACTCCCAGGTAACGTTTTTCAACTGAACTCATTATGGCATTCGAGTTTGGAGATGAGAAAAGGCCGAAGCCAATCCCAAGGGTAGTAAAAATGATTAAAATTATGCCAATAGGTGTGGCGGGTGTCAGAAAGCAAAGGGCTACAAGGCCGGCAGCCGTGAATCCCATCCCTGTCGAAGCGATTTTCCCGGGATCATGCTTATCGGAGAGCCGGCCGGCAATTGGAGAGAGCAAGGCCATTGCAACAGGCTGTGATATCATTATTAATCCGGCTTCCCTGGCGTCAAAGCCTTTGAGGTACTGCAGATAAAGGCTGATAAAGAACCCCACTGCGCTGGTTGCTGAATAGTTTATCAGGGCAGCCATTCCCGAAAACGCGAAGATCCTGTTTCTGAACAGCAACTTCACATCAAAGACCGGGTTGTCGGTTTTCCTTTCAAAAAGTATAAAAAGTACACCCAGTACTATTCCTGCGGCCAGGAAGATCCATCCTGCGGGGGAAGGCAGTCTTGAAAAACCGTACATAACCCCGAAAAGCCCGACGCCATATAACAGTGAGCCTGTCAGATCGAATTTTTCGCCTTTCGAGTCAGCCCATTCTTTTTTTATCTTTGTGTTTATGAGTATGATGGCAGCAATACCGAAAGGCACAAGGAAAGCGAAAAGACTTCTCCAGCCAAAGGATTC
>CAZKTX010000004.1:0-4252 GCA_964555805.1 uncultured Rikenellaceae bacterium | reverse complement strand
GCTGCAAAGGCAGTTACAATCAATACTGATCTTTTGAAAGCCTTATCCGGATTGATCTCGATTTTATCCTGCATTAAGTGCCGATTTGTATTTATGAAACCGTTTATTCCTTCTCCTTCGTGTCGATTATAATTGTTACAGGTCCGTCGTTTACAAGTTCCACCTGCATCATTGCTCCGAATTCGCCCGTTGCGACACTTTTACCGAGTATTCCGGATATAGTGCTTACGAAGTAGTTGTAGAGAGGTATTGCAGTTTCAGGCCGGGCGGCCATTATATAGGAC
Source organism: uncultured Rikenellaceae bacterium (assembly GCA_964555805.1). Taxonomy (GTDB): domain Bacteria; phylum Bacteroidota; class Bacteroidia; order Bacteroidales; family VadinHA17; genus LD21. Next base: position 3,968 of record CAZKTX010000004.1, on the reverse strand, counting down.
GGTCTGTTTCCTTTCTTTGTCCTGGCATGAAGTGTAAACTGGCTTACAACCATTACATCTCCGCCGGTTTCAAGCAAAGAAAGGTTCATAATGCCGTCCTTGTCGTTAAAGATCCTGAGCCGGGCGATTTTTGCTGCAAGCCACTCCGCATCAGAATTGTCATCCGATTCCTCAATACCTAAAAGAAGTAGAAGCCCGGGTCCGGTTTCCGCATGTTTCCGTCCCTCGATTTCAACTGATGCCCTTGTTACTCTCTGAATCACGCTTCGCATGCATGATGTTTTTATGGTGTCAAATATATACATTTATTATATTTGAGGCCTTTAAAGGTAATCCATGGATTTCATTACAATCGTTGCAGTGGCCCTTGGCTTGTCATTCGACACATTTGCTGTTTCCCTTTCATTCGGTGTGGTGCGGAACAGGATAATCTTTCGTGATGCAATCTGGTTTGGCTTTTTAATGGCAGTTGCCCAGGCAGGATTTCTCGTGGTGGGGTATTTTCTTGGGTCACTTGTAAGTGATTTCATGAATACGGCCGATCACTGGGTTGCCCTGATTCTCCTTGCAATCCTGGGGATCAGGATGATTATATCGGCTATGAAGAAGGATGAGGAGATTGAACACAAGGTTGATTTTGACAGCCCCATGGCAAGACTGTCAATGGCAGTCGGAACCAGTATCGACGCTTTTGCCGTTGGCATCAGCTTTGCTTTTCTGAGTATTCAGATATGGTATTCAGCTGTAATTATCGGCGCCGTAACCTTTCTTGCATCCATGACTGCAATCAGGATAGGAAAATCGGCAGGGCCAAGGCTTGGCAACAAAGTAGAGGTCATCGGAGGTCTGCTCCTGATAGCCATTGGACTGAAGATCTTCCTGGAGCACATCCTGGGTTGACGTGGTTCCTGGTAATCTTAGGGAGTGAAGCCGCGGCGATAAATTATAATTCAATCGGGATCATGAACCGTTGCCTGTTTTCAAATACAGCCATTTCGGTATAGCCTGCACTCTTAACCAACTCGAAGGCTTCGTCGAAATACTGTGCAACCCTGGCCGGCATATGGGCGTCGGAATTGATGCAAACGGGTACATTCTCCTCCCGGAAGATACTGAGGTATTTGCGGTCGGGGTAGAAATCGCCAACAGGCCTGTTCCTTCCGTTTGTATTGATCTCAAAAGCAACATCATGCTGTTTGAAGCTACGGGCCAGTTTCCTGTAAAGGTACTCAGGGTCGGTCGTTGGCCTGAATCCGTAAATTGTAATCAGGTCGCAATGTGCAATTATGTCAAACAGTCCGGAAGCGGCAGCTGCCGCAACATTGTCGAAATAGTCCTCATATAGCCTGTTTATATCCTTCCCCTTATAGAATTCCCGTCCAAGGTCAACGGTTTCATCTCCCAGGTAATGGACCGATCCGATTGCATAATCGAGCTTCAGGTCGTGCAGGAAAGAGTCAATATCGTTTTCCTTCCCCGGGAAATAGTCAACTTCAAGGCCTTTTCTGACCTTTATGCTGCTTGTATTCCGGGCAAGGTTTGAGATATGCTTAAGGTAAGGTCCCACTCTGGATGCATTCATGCTCCAGTCGGTGGCATCGTCCCTGAAGAGGGTCAGATGATCAGCAAAGCCAATCTCCTTAAGTCCTGCTTCAACTGCATGGCCGATATAATCTTCCGGAGCCGACTTTCCGTCGCTGAATCTTGAATGTATGTGATAATCAGTAAGGTAAATCACGATTTGTAAATAAGTTTTAATTCAGCCTTCCGACATAAAAATAAGGCCAAAATTCCAAATAAAACAAACAAAGCCAATTTAAAGTAAGTCTGAAAATTTTAACTTTGTGAAAAACGGACTTTTGTGGATACCAGGATTCAAACGTGTATATGTGCTGAATGTGAATTCAGGGATGTGGCATTTTCAAGCCTTGATGAAAATTACATCCGCGAATTGTGCAACAACAAGGAAGAGGTTCACTATTCACGGGGAGAAGTAATTAACAATCAGGGCGACCCTATAACCCATTTCAAATATCTGAAGCATGGGCTTGTCAAGCTTTTCCGTATCACCGACGACGGGGAGCAGCAGATAATTACAATCACCCGGCCCTTTGAATTTGTAAGCACAATGAGTGTCTTTTCTGGTGAAAAGTATAAGTACTCTGTTGCCGCACTTGAGGATTCGGTAATCTGTTCGGTCAGGATCGATTTCATCAGGGACCTGTTCATGAAGAACAGCTCATTCGCAATCAACCTTTTTGCAAGGGTATCCAAGATCAGCGAGAAGATAATTGTCCAGACACTCGACATAAGGCAGAAGAACCTGGCCGGCAGGGTGGCATTTGTTCTTCTGTATCTTATGAATGATATATTCAAATCACGGGTTTTTGATATCCCTGTATCAAGGAAGGAGATTGCCGACTATATCGGGATGAGTACGGCCAATGTAATCCGCACCCTTTCAGATTTCAAGCGCGATGCGATAATCAGGACAACAGGAAAGACTATCGAGATTCTTGATATTGACAAGCTGGAAATAATATCAAAGAGAGGGTGAGCAATTAAAACAGATTCTGCAGGATTGAATAATCTTTTCACCAATTCATCAAAATAAATTATTTTAGGGGCAAAATTTCAAGGGATGGTTTCAAATAAAAATAAAAAGCAGAAGGTCATGGCAGAAGTTAAAAAAACAAAAGGAGTGATCGCGATCCTTACAGGTGGGGGAGATGTCCCCGGTCTTAATCCTGCAATAAGGGCGGTTACAATCAGGGCAAACAGGGAAGGATACAAAGTAATCGGACTGCGCAGGGGATGGGCCGGTATAACCGAATTATTAAGGGACAACAAGGCCGACAACAGCAACTGTTATCAGGTTCTGACAGACGATATAGTGAACAAGGCCGGGCGTACAGGCGGAACCTTCCTTCACACATCGAGAACCAGGCCGAGTCACATGTTAAAGAGTAATGTTCCTGATCATCTGCAGTCCACATACAATGCGGAGGTGAATGATCTCACTCCCGAAGTCATCAAGAACCTGGAGTGGCTCGGAGTTGATTATCTCATCCCGATTGGCGGAGATGATACATTGAGTTACGGTGTTCACCTGTACAAGAAAGGGGTTAAGGTAGTTGCGATTCCGAAAACGATGGACAATGATGTTCCCGGAACTGACTACTGCATCGGATTCAGCACCTGTGTAACAAGGACGATCCAGATGACAAACAGTCTGAGAACTTCAGCCGGTTCGCACGAAAGGCTTCTTGTACTGGAGGTATTCGGACGCTACGCCGGTTTTACAGCCATGCTTCCCACAATGGCCGGAGCAGCAAACAGATGCGTTATCCCCGAATATGAGTTTGACATTGACCACCTGGCAAGGCTTCTCATTGAGGACAGGAATCACAATCCAAGCAGGTATTCGGTTGTTCTCGTATCTGAAGGCGCAATGTTCAAGGGCGGACAGATGATCTTCTCAGGTCAGGAAAAAGACGCCTACGGTCATGCAAAACTTGGCGGGATAGGTGATCTGGTTTCTGATCAGCTTAAAGAACTGTCGGGCAAATACAACAACGGAAAAACAATCAACTGCATAACCCAGAAGCTTGGCTACATGGTACGAGGCGGCGATCCCGATGCCCTCGACTCTATTGTGCCTATGGCATACGGCAACCTGGCGCTCGATCTTATTCTGAAAGGCCTTCATGGCAGGATTGTGGTACTTAAGAACGGAAGGTACGACAACGTTCCGATCGATGTTATAACCTCTTCAAAGAAAATCGTCAACGTTGCAGAGCACTATAATACAGAAAGGCTGAGGCCATTCTATCACAGCTTTGAAATGAAGCCCTTCCTGCTCATGGCTTCTGACAACTAATAATAGCATTAAAATAAGGAAAAAGAGGTTAACAGCCTCTTTTTTTTTGCTCCTCTCCCGGCAGCTCTTCTATTTCCGTCGGCTTCAG
>CAZKTX010000003.1:38647-51917 GCA_964555805.1 uncultured Rikenellaceae bacterium | reverse complement strand
CAGCTTACATCAACAACAGGATGGAGCTTTGGAAAAGTGTCATCGACAGGATGAACTCCCAGACTGAAAAAAGTGATGAATTCCTTCTGGAGCTTCTGAATTACCAGTACGGTTACATTGGATACTGCATTGGATTTGACAGGAAGGATGAAGCGCGTGTTTACCTTAATATAGCCCAGAAAAATCTCGATCTGCTTGAAAGGAAAAAATACAACCCAGGTGTAATTAACGCCTACCAGTCGGCTTTTTACGGCTTCAGGATAGGACTTAATCCGGTTACGGCCCCGGTAAACGGCCTCAGGAGCATCGATTGTGCAAAAACCGCTATAAAACTTGATCCGGGGCACTATCTTGGTTACGTGCAGCAGGGAAATATTCAGTTCTATATGCCATCAACATTCGGGGGCTCAAAGAAAGAGGCTCTGCAGCACTATCTCAAAGCCCGGGAACTGCTGGAGAAAGACCCGGGATCCGTTACCGGTAACTGGAACTACCTCGGTCTTCTTGTTGTAATTGGCCAGACTTACACTTACCTTAAGGACTATTCCTCGGCACAAAAGGTTTATGATTTTATTATGATTACCGAACCGGCCTTCACCTATGTCAGGGATGACCTTTACCCGAAGCTTCTGAAACTAATGCAAAACTGATATTTATGGCGAAAAGCGTACTGATTGCCGGTGCCGGCCTCGGAGGCCTTGCTACGGCACTGCGACTGGCAAAAAGAGGTTACAAGGTTGAAATTGTGGAGAAGAACGGCAATGCCGGCGGCAGGCTCAACCAGCTGAAAAAGGACGGATTCACATTCGATACCGGTCCAAGCTTTTTCAGCATGTCGTATGAATTCACCGAATTCGCAAATGACTGCAGAATAAAACTTCCTTTCGAGTATTATGAACTTGATCCGCTCTACTCTGTAAACTTCAGCAAGAGTCCGGTCACATATCATCTTTACAAGGAAATAAGCAAACTCGCCGCGCAGTTCAGGGAGCAGGACCCCGATTTCGAGACAGGATTCAGAAGCTATCTCGACAAGAGCAAAAGGCTGTTCCATGATACAAACGTTGTTATAAAAAGCAACTACGACAACCTGTTCGATTATCTTCTCACCCTGATGAAGGTAAATCCCCTGCATCTTCCTGTCCTTTTCAGGAATTTCTATAACCATGTCGCACATTATATAAAATCGGATGATGCCAGACAGATCCTGTCTCTTGTGGCCTTCTTCCTTGGCAAAACTCCCTTTGACACTCCTGCAGTTTACACTCTTCTATCCTATACAGAGTTTATGCACGATGGTTATTTCAACGTAAAGGGTGGAATGTACAGGGTCGTTGAAGGCATTGTCGATGAACTTGAGAAGGAAAATGTCAAGATCCATTATAACACTGAAATCGTCGACTACGAGCAGGAAGGAGAAAAGCTGAAGTACCTTGTCGACAAGAACGGACGTAAATGGGGAGCAGACATTATTGTTGTAAATTCGGATGCCGCCGTGTTCAGGGGAAGAGTTTTCAGGCGCAGGGAATTCTCAGTTGAGAAACTGGATAAAATGGATTGGACAATGGGATCCCTTACATTTTACCTCGGTATAAAATGCAAACTCCCTGAGGTCAGTCATCACAATTATTATCTCGGCGACAACTACAGGGAATATGCCGGTAAAGTGTTCATCAGCCCCGAAATTGTCGACAAACCTTACTACTACGTCAATGTCCTGTCGAGGTCAAACCCCGGTTGTGCTCCTGAAGGATGCGAAAGCCTCTTCTTTGTCTGCCCGGTCCCCGATCTCAGCAGGAAATCAAACTGGGACGACAGGGATAAGATTGTTGACAGCATTATAGATGATTACTCGGCAAGAATAAAAAAAGACATCAGGCCTGAAATAGTTTCGCGCACAGTTTACACTCCGTTCGACTGGCAGGAACAGTTCAACCTTCACAGGGGAAGCGGACTGGGACTATCGCACAAAATGATGCAGATCGGAGGCTTCAGGCCAAAGAATTTCGATGAGTTTTTTAAAAATGTCTTTTACGTGGGGGCATCCACGATTCCCGGAGGCGGACTGCCAATGGTTATTATCGGATCAAGACTTGTAACCGAAAGGATCGAAAAATACGATGCTCTGGCAAAATGAAGATTAATATTTTCTGGTTCAGGAGGGATCTGAGAACTGATGACAATACAGCTCTCAGCAATGCTCTTCGTTCCGGTCTGCCGGTGCTTCCGGTCTTCATTTTCGACACTAACATTACAGGTGAACTGCAGGCCGATGATTCAAGAATAAGCTTTATCCATCAATGCCTTTCATCGATTCATAAAAGACTGCGGGACTCAGGAAGTTCTCTTTATGTACTCAGGGGCGACCCGGTTGAAAAATGGAAGGAACTGATGTCGGTATTCGATATCGGAGCCGTCTACATAAACAAGGATTATGAGCCGTATGCCTCCGACCGTGACATGGCTGTGGAAACTATTCTGAAAGAAAAGGGGATCCCGCTGTTCAGGTCAAAGGACCAGGTGATTTTTGAGGAAAATGAAGTGGTGAAATCCGATGCCAGTCCATATACGGTTTTCACTCCCTACAGGAATCAGTGGATGAAAAGACTGGATCAGGTCAGGCCGGACCTTTCCGGTACTTCTCCGGACGGAACTTCAGAATACTTCAAATGCAATTACACTTTCCCTACACTGGAAGACATTGGTTTCAGACAGGGAAGCCTTAAGGTAAAACCATATGATCTGCATGCAATTTCCGATTATAATAAATTCCGTGACGATCCGGGAGCTGATCTGACAACTCATCTTTCTCCGCATCTCCGGTTCGGAACCGTAAGCATCAGAAAGCTTGTCAGAATCGGGCAGGAGCAGAACATGACATTTCTAAATGAGCTTATCTGGAGAGAGTTTTTCATGCAGATACTGTTTCACTTCCCCAATGTTGTCACAGAAAACTTCAAGCCTGTTTATGATTACATCCAATGGAGGAATGATGAAAAGGACTTTCAGAGATGGTGCAGCGGCGAAACCGGCTATCCTATGGTGGATGCGGGAATGCGCCAGCTAAACTCTACCGGATGGATGCATAACAGGGTAAGGATGATCACAGCAGGATTCCTGTGCAAACATCTGCTGATCGACTGGCGATGGGGTGAAGCATACTTTGCACGACAGCTTCTCGATTACGAGTTGTCGTCAAACAATGGCAACTGGCAGTGGGCGGCCGGTACTGGTTGTGATGCAGCTCCCTGGTTCAGGATATTCAACCCGGAAACCCAGCAGAAGAAGTTCGATCCGAAAGAAGTTTACATAAGAGGATGGGTGGATGATTACGGAAAACCGGGCTACCCCGTAAAAATTGTCGTACATGAATTCGCCAGGGAAAGAGCCCTGGACGCATACAAAACCGGCATGAAACGAAAACTGAAATAAGAACCCGGCAATCGGCGAAAACGGAGGCTTTAATTTCAAGGCTTGGTTCATGATAAAATATGAATGGGATAATATGAGGGTCTATCAGAAAAAATAATTCTACATTTGAATAACTGTTTGCACAAAGCCAACCGGTATGTTTAAAGTATCACTTAATTCTTAACGGGATGAAAGGATTCAGGAATCAGTCGTTGAATATAATTATTTCGTTTCTTGTCCTGTTTCTTACAGCTTCATGTGAAGGGTGGAAAGATGATCCCGATTATATAGGTACATGGCAGTGCAATGAAAACGTTTCTGCAAATGATATTGTTTACAATACAACCCGCACTATTGTTTTTACAAAAAAAACATACGAGGAGACCTACATTATAAAACGGGAAAACTCATCAACAATAACTGCTATAATCGGAACCAGGGGAAATGTTGCCAGGTCGCGGTCGAACCTTGTCTTTGAGCTGAAGGAACTCGGTACCTGTGTCCGTGACAATATGAATGTATGCACCGAAGCGGTCCAATGGTACGGCGAGGGCAGCGCATACTGGGCTGACAACATTGATTATTTCGAGAAAAAGGTTACAGGCGTGTTCGAGGCTGACGGCACAACATTAAGACTATCGCGTGACCTGAACAACGACAAGGATTTTGAAGACACCGGTGAGGATGTTACATTTGAGCTGATCTAAACCGGTTATCTGATGAAGTCAGCATTTCTCATTATCTTCCTTGCAATAAACCTTCCCGGTCCGGAGAAGCCTTCCGGATCTTATCCGTCAGGACTTATGGTCGAATTCATCAGGGAGCCTGACCATGTTGCTGTCTGCGATCCCAGACCTGAATTCAGCTGGATAGTGCCCGACATTGCCGGTAAGCAGACCGCTTACCAGATCCTTGTCAGCTCAACCGGGGAATTACTGTCCAGGGACATCGGAGACCTCTGGAACGGGATCAAGACCGCAGGCTCAAAATCGACCGAGGTTGAGTATTCCGGGGCTTCACTTCCCGCCAACTCAGTATGCCACTGGAAAGTAAGGATATGGGACAGGAGAAATAAGCCCTCCTCATGGTCTGAAGTGCAGACATTCAGGACGGGATCATTCACTGATTACAGTACAACGGGAAACCGGCTGGTTGAGACTGAAATCAGGCCCCGGGAAATTGTCAGAACAGGAAATGACTCATGGTTCGTTGATTTCGGGAAAGATGCTTTCGGGAAACTCCTGGTTGAGTTAAATCCGGATAAGAAAGATACACTTGTAATTCATCTTGGAGAAAAGCTCGGCGGGGAAAAGCGGATCGATCGTGAACCGGGAGGAACCATAAGGTATCACAGGATAATTATGCCTGTCGAACCCGGCAAAACAATATATGTTGCAGAGATTCCGCCAGATAAAAGGAACACGGGTCCGGCGGCAGTGCATCTCCCCGATTCTGTCGGTGTAGTCACCCCCTTCAGGTATTGTGAGATTGAGAACCTGAATGCTGAGCCTGAGAGAATAATCCAGAAAGCCATCTGGCATTATTTTGACGACAGCAGCAGCGCGTTCATCAGTTCAGACACTATATTGAACCGTGTGTGGGACATTTCAAAATACACAATCAAGGCAACTTCTTTTGCCGGGATATATGTCGACGGCGACAGGGAACGGATTCCCTATGAAGCCGATGCCTACATCAACCAGCTCGGGCATTATTACACCGACAGGGAATTTTCGATGGCCAGGAGAACAAATGAGTATTTCATTACCCATCCCACATGGCCCACCGAATGGATCCTGCAGACAGTTCTGATGTTCTATAACGATTTCATGCACACAGGCAATCCCGAGTCGGTGGCAAGATTCTACAAAGAGCTGCAGCACAAGACACTTGCCTCCCTTGCACGGCCCGATGGACTTATAAGTTCATCTGTTGCGAATGATGAGATAATGTCACTCCTTGGCTTCTCAGATGTAAAGGAAAGGATAAGGGATATAGTCGACTGGCCACCGGCACAGAAAGACACCGGCTGGAAACTGGCAACCGCCGAGGGTGAAAGAGACGGCTACGACATGAGGGAGATCAACACAGTTGTTAATGCCTTCCATTACAGGAGCCTTGTTCTGATGTCGGAACTTGCCGGATACCTTGGAAACTCAGTTGATTCTGCCATTTATCACAGCCGTGCCCAAAAAGTAAAACAGGCAATCAACGAAAAACTTGTCGACAGGAACAGTGGCATCTACATCGACGGGGAATTCTCCGGTCACTCCTCTCTTCATGCAAACATGATGGCGCTTGCCTTTGATCTTGTACCCGCTGAGAATCTGCCAGCCGTAATCGCCTTCATTAAATCCCGGGGTATGGCCTGCAGCGTTTACGGGTCCCAGTTTCTCCTTGAAGGACTCTTCAAGGCAGGTGAAGCCGACTATGCACTAAGTCTTCTGACAGCCACACACGACAGAAGCTGGTGGAACATGATAAAATCGGGTTCCACGATGACTATGGAAGCCTGGGACATGAAGTACAAGCCCAATTCTGACTGGAACCATGCATGGGGAGCGGCTCCGGCCAATATTATTCCGGGTTATCTTTGGGGAATACAGCCTGCCCTTCCCGGTTATTCCAAAGTCGTTATTAAGCCTCAACCCGGTAACCTGTCATACAGTCATATAAGCGTGCCGACGATCCGGGGGAATATAGTCGCCGAATTCAGAAAGGATAATACTTCCCGTTTGTTTATAATTACAATCCCTCCGAATATGGATTGTGATTTTGTCATTTCGGGCACCGGGGATCAGAGTGTGAACCTGAATGGAATGAAAATCAGGCCCAAAAACGGTATCCTTCAACTCAGGCAGGGCACAAACAGAATTGAAATATAATTTACCGGAATGAAGACAAAACTTTTATTGCTCCTTTCAGTTATCCTGTTTCTTACGGCGATCTCCTGCAACCGCAGCAATGACGACAAGATTTTCACGGCCGACGTTATAGTTTACGGAGGTACATCAGCGGCTGTCACATCCGCCGTGCAGGCGCACAGGATGGGTCAGACCGTGATAATCGTTTCTCCCGACAAACATCTCGGAGGCATGACATCTTCAGGACTTGGCTTTACAGATACGGGAAACAAGGAGGTCATAGGAGGCCTGGCAAGGGAGTTCTATCAGCTGATCTATCAGCATTACGATAAACCGGAAGCATGGAACTGGCAGAAACGGTCGGAATATGGCAACAAGGGCCAGGGCAATCCAGCCATCGACGGCGAAAAGCGCACAATGTGGATATTTGAACCGCACGTGGCGGAAGCATCATTCGAGACAATGATAAGCAGCAATAATATTACGGTTCACAGGGATGAGTGGCTTGACAGGGAAACCGGCGTTATGATGAAGAAAGGGAAGATCGTCTCTGTCAGGACCCTCAGCGGAAAGACTTACAGGGGCAGTGTATTTATTGACGCTACATATGAAGGGGACCTGATGGCTTCCGCAGGAGTCAAATATACAGTTGGCAGGGAAGACAACAGCCTTTATGGCGAGACCTGGAATGGTGTTCAGAAAGGAGTGTTTCACCACGGCCATTATTTCAAGGACAAAATAGATCCTTACATAATACCGGGTGATCCCTCCAGCGGACTTCTTCCCCGCATATCAGCCGAAACTCCGGGCGGTAACGGCACCGGCGACAACAAGGTTCAGGCTTACTGTTACAGGCTCTGCCTGACGCAGCACCCGGAGAACAAAGTGCCTGTAACAAAACCCGAAGGTTACGACAGCACACAGTATGAACTTCTTGTCAGAGTGGCAGCAACCCGGTGGAATGAGTTTTTTGCCAAATATGATGCGATACCAAACCATAAAACCGATGTGAACAACCATGGCCCGTTCAGCTACGATAACATCGGGATGAACTGGGACTATCCTGAAGCCTCCTACGAAAGAAGAAAGGAAATACTTGAGGAACATATCAGCTATCAGAAAGGGCTTCTTTATTTCACCTCAACAGACAAACGTCTTCCTCAATGGGTCAGGGACACGATGCTTACCTGGGGCTATTCGCGTGATGAATTTGCTGATAACGGATACTGGCCCTACAACATTTATGTCAGGGAAGCAAGAAGGATGATCGGAAAATATGTAATGACCGAAAATGACGTACTGTGCAGGAGGCCTGTTCCTGAACCGGTCGGCATGGGATCATACACAATGGATTCACATAATATCCAGCGATATGTAACTCCCGAAGGTTTTGTCCAGAATGAAGGCGATATAGGAATCGCTGCCCCCACACCTTACCAGATAAGCCTCGGATCACTGCTTCCCCTCGAAGAGCAGTGCAGCAACCTTATCGTCCCGGTTTGCGTGTCGTGTACTCACATTGCTTTCGGATCGATACGAATGGAACCTGTCTTTATGATCCTGGGACAGAGCGCCGCAACACTGGCATCTTTAGCCATAAAGAGCAGCAGAAGCATCCATGACCTGACCTGGGAGGAGGTAAGCAAACAGCTGCTTACAGACGGTCAGATTCTTGAATATCAGTAATATTTATACATCCGTTTTTTAACTTTTTTTATTTTTTCTCACTGACTCCGGATCAGGTTAAAAAAAGTATTTTTGCATGCTTTTAACTACCTGACCATGAACCGTAGGCTTCTGACAGCTATTGTAATGTCCATGCTTTCCTTCTGTATGACTTATGGTCAGACCGACCAGAATAACAAAGGGAAGAAGCCTCTTTTAATTGAAAGGATCGCAGCAAAAGTCAATTTTGACGGTGCCCCGGATGAGGATTTCTGGAACGACTCCGAACCCTTGCCGATGGTAATGCACTCTCCTGTATTTGGAAAAGATCCGACTGAGAAATCTGAAATAAGGCTTGTTTATGACGATAAATTCCTTTATGTCGGCGGATGGCTTTATTACGATGATCCTTCCTTGATGCAGTCGGTAAGCTATAAACGCGACTATATGGGAATGGGATCCGACTGGCTCGGTATCTTCCTCGATACTTACAACGACAAGGAAAACGCCCTTATGTTCTTTACAACTCCTGACGGTTTGCGTTTCGATGCCGGCATTCAGAAAGATGCTGTTCCTCCAAGGCCCGATCAGGAGCCAATGAACCTGAGCTGGAATGCATTCTGGGATGTCATGACAAAAAAGGATTCAACCGGCTGGTCGGCAGAAATAAGAATACCGCTGTCGAGTCTCAGGTTCCAGAAAGTTAACGGCGAGGTCAGGATGGGGCTTACAGTCGAAAGGTGGATACCATCAAAAAATGAGACCGATGTCTTCCCTCCGATACCTCCGAACTGGGGTGAGACTTCAGTGATGAAACCATCACAGGCCCGGGAAATAGTTTTTCACGATATCACTCCTGACAGGCCTCTCTATATTGCTCCTTATGCACTTACAGGGTTTGAAAGCTCCAACAAATTAAAAGAGGACGGAACCGGATACATGAAATCCAACGATCCCGACATTGAAGCAGGTCTGGATATAAAGTACGGAATAACGAAGACTCTCGTGATGGATGTTACTGTCAACACTGATTTTGCCCAGGTCGAGGCCGATGATCAGCAGATAAACATGACAAGATTTTCTCTTTACTTTCCCGAGAAAAGGATGTTTTTCCTTGAACGCGCAAGTGTTTTTGATTTCTCCCTGGGCGGCAACAGCAACCTTTTTTACAGTCGCAGGATAGGGCTTCTCGATGATTACGACGAAGCGGAGAATGATGAAGAACCGGAACCCGTCAGGATATACGGCGGAGCAAGGGTAACCGGGAGGATGAAGAAGTGGGATGTGGGATTTCTTGACATGCAGACGGCTCCGCTTATCAGGAGGATATCCGGCGGATCTTCCGTTAAAATGGTTCCATCAGAAAACTTTGGGGTGGTCAGATTCCGCAGACAGATCCTTAATGAAAACACATACATAGGAGCAATAACAACAAGCCGTCTGGGTGCCGACGGCTCCTACAATCTGGCTTACGGTCTCGATGGCATTTTCAAGGTCTTCGGCAATGATTACTTTGAATTCAGGTGGACGCAGACTTTCGAGGATGAAGTTGATAATGAATCAATAAAGGACCCGACTCTGATTATGGCGACATGGGAAAGAAGATCAAGAAAAGGACTTGCATACAATTTTGGATATACCCAGTCAGGAACTCATTTCAACCCCGGAATCGGCTTTGAAATGATGGACGATTACACAATTATGAGGGGAGGTTTCAGCTATGGATGGATTTCACCTGAAAAATCAAAAATATATTCTCATGGCCCGGAAACAAGGGTAATGTACAGGACTTATATCGATGACGGCACCTTTATGAACCTTACAAATTTCACAGGCTGGAAGTTTCAGACAAAAAGCCAGTGGACAGGAAGTGCAGAACTTGTATATAATGAAGACAGGTTGAGAGACTCCCTCGAGATTAGCAGTGACAGACTCTATATTGCCCCCGGGAAATATGAGGCACTTAGCTTCAGAGGAAACCTGTCGACCCCTATGTCAAATCCGTTTTTCCTGGATTTAATGACCGAAGCCGGACAGTTTTATGACGGGAACCGTCTCTCAATGCGCTTTATGCCAACATGGAATATTTCGAAACATTTTGAACTCGGTGGAACTTACAACTTCGACTACGTAAAAGTAAAGAAGCGGGATATTTCGATGACAAATCATATCCTTGGCATCAAAGCCCTTTACATGTTCGATACAAAGCTGTCAGTAAACGCATTCATTCAGTACAATACAGACTACGACGGAATAATAACCAATTTCAGAATAAGGTATAATCCAAAGGAAGGCAATGATCTCTACCTTGTATTCAATGAAGACCGCAATACGGACCTCTACAGGGAGATGCCTGTCATGCCCGTATATAATTCAAGGGCTGTCATGGTAAAGTATACATATACATTCAATCTCTGAAGTAACAATTATTTAGGTCTGAAAGCCCCTTTATGCAATATTTCGGGGCTTTTTTTGTTAATAACTTCACTCACATGTTAAATAATAGCATCGACATGGGTTTTGGGAAATGGCACGCTTACTAATTTTGAAATCTGAACACAAACTGACTCCGGTCGTGTATTTCTGCAGTTCAAACTCAGCTTTACGCGGGGAAGGGGGCTTTTAATTTGATAATTAATCCTTTTATTAATTTTAACTAACCAGACAAAAAAATGAAACAGATCACTAAATTCCTGGCAATTGCAGTTGTTATGATCGCATTTGCAGGTACTGTACAGGCTCAGACAGCAACAGCCTCATCAACTGCTGCAGCTGTTATAATTGCTCCCCTTTCAATAACAAACTCTCAGGGACTTCATTTCGGAACAATTATGAGAAGTGCAACTGCAGGTACGGTTACAATTGCTGCTACCGACGGAGCAAGATCCTCCTCCGGAGGGGTTACACTTTCGGCGCTTGCACCCGTGCATTCAGTCGCAATTTTCAGTGTTGAAGGGGAATCGGGTAAAACCGTTAGTGTCACTCTGCCAGCCTCAACCACAATTGTAAATGCGGCTACAGACGACATGATAGTGGACGCTTTCGTGAGCGATCCTTCTACTGTTGCCCCAAACCCGGCAATCACGCTTACCGGAGCAGCAACCGTTCTTCGTGTTGGAGCGACTCTGAACGTGGATGCAAATCAGCCTTCAGGTACTTACACCGGTACTTTCAACGTATCCGTGAACTATAACTAGGGATCGTGATTCCTTCTACAGGATTGAATCGTGATAACACAGCTTAAAATATTTTTAAGCCTGGGAGTACTGTTTGTATTGAATCTCAACCATATTCATGCCCAGGGAACACAGTCGATAAGTGCGACCGGGCATGTCTATGCTGAGATAATTCCGGTGTTCTCCGCCAATGAGGTCACAAGGATGAATTTCGGAAGGTTTTCCCCGGGTCCGCAGGGCGGCAGGATAATCCTGACACCACAGAGTACCGTTTCGGTGCAGGGAAGCATCGTAACCGGAGTGGGAAGTCATAACGCCGGAAGCTTTGCCGTTTCAGGCGATGAGGATGCTGCTTTCTCAATAAGCCTGCCAGACGATCCGGTTTTACTTAAGCACATATCGAGCGAGAGATCCATGCTGATCGAGGAATGGAATTCCTGGCCTCTGCCGGGTCCGGGTAACGGAAGGCTCCGTAACGGATTCCAGGTTGTAAACGTAGGCGCAACTCTTAAAGTCGGAACTATACACGACAATCCGGCTGGAATTTACACCGGCACCTATACAATAACTTTCGACTTTAACTGACAATACCTTAATATGACAGGCCGATGAGCAAATACGGAAATAAACCAATTGATCCATACGGATTACTCAATGGGTTGAAGTCTGCTGTGAAATTATTCACAGCAGTGCTTGCATTAATGTATGCACTCCCAGCTTCAGCCCAGGGTGACCTTATGATCACTCCAAGACGAATTGTTTTTCAGGGAGCCGTAAGAACTGCCGACATAAACCTGGCCAACACCGGGAATGATTCAGCAACTTATGCAATCAGTCTTGTTCAGATCAGAATGCTTGAGAACGGAGGTTTTGAAACAATCACCGAACCTGATCCGGGACAGATGTTTGCCGACAGGTTTGTTCGTTTTTTCCCCAGAACAATAACACTTGGCC
This sequence comes from uncultured Rikenellaceae bacterium, assembly GCA_964555805.1. Classification (GTDB taxonomy): domain Bacteria; phylum Bacteroidota; class Bacteroidia; order Bacteroidales; family VadinHA17; genus LD21. The sequence continues at coordinate 39,847 of CAZKTX010000003.1, read as the reverse complement.
CGAACGAAGCCCAGGTTGTAAAGGTTCAGCTTTACAGGACAAGCGAACTTCAGACCGGTGAATACAGGTCGCATTTCTACTTCAGGGCTGTGCCGGAAAAAAGAGCGCTGGGAGAACCGGAAACACAGGCCGACACTTCAACCTTTTCAGTAAGGCTCACCCCTATCTTTGGAATCACAATCCCGGTAATAATCCGCAGCGGCGAGACAACGGCAAACGTTACACTTTCCGGCCTTGACCTGGAAATTATAAATGGCAATATCCCTCGACTGAGCTTTGTCTTCAACAGGACAGGGAATATGTCGGTTTACGGTGACATTACAGTCGATCATATTTCAACCCAGGGAAAAATCACAAGAGTCGGCGTTGCTAACGGGGTCGCTGTATATACACCAAACACCCTCAGAAGATTTCAGTTTGACCTTGCAAGTGATGCCGGTGTCGATTATACTAAGGGAACTCTTCGTGTAATATATTCAGCTTCCTCGGATGTTAAACCCGCCAGACTGGCAGAAGCTGAACTGGCCCTTCAGGGAGAGAAGCAATAATCCGGCGTTCTTACCGCTGATTTTTTACTGCTGACAGAATGAAAAAGCCGGGCCTTATAATTAAAACATTATTTATTGCAGCGGCTTTGATCTCTGCTGTTCAGTATTCCTATGCCCAGACCCAGACTTTCAATTCAAGCGGAACATTTTCAGTACCTGCAGGTGTTACTTCAATTGTTGTTGAAGCATGGGGAGCAGGTGGAGGCGGCTCAGACAGGAATGGGGCTGCCGGAGGAGGTGGAGGAGGAGCTTATACAAGAGGTGTAATAAACAATCTGATCCCCAATTCGATCATCACAATAACAGTTGGAACAGGTGGTGGTGCAGGCAACGATGGAGGTCCATCATCAGCAGGTACAATCATAGCTAACGGAGGTGCTTCAACTTCAGCCCGTACAGGTGGAAACGGAGGTGCAGCTTCTCCAGTGGGAGGTAACATCATTGCTTCATTCAGCGGAGGAAACGGGGGCAACGCCAGAGCTTCAACAACTTGGAGCAATAACGAGGGCGGTGGCGGCGGCGGTGGTTCTGCAACCAACTCTGCCAACGGAGGAAATGGTGGAGATGCCACTGCGACTGGTGGAGCCGGTGGTACCGGCGAAGGGGCTGGTGGAAGAGGTGCTGACGGTGACGGTAGTCCCGATGCTGCAAC
>CAZKTX010000003.1:24806-38547 GCA_964555805.1 uncultured Rikenellaceae bacterium | reverse complement strand
ACAGTAAACTACGGCCTTGCCGGAACACAGACGGTTCTTCAGGAAACATACGGAAACCTGACATTGTCAGGCTCAGGCATCAAAACCCTTGCAGGAACAACTACAGTTACAGGAACCCTGATGCTTTCAGGCGGCAACCTTAGCCTGGGCTCGGGAGCCAATAACCTTATAATCGCCGATGGAGGCAACATTGCGGCTACTCCGGGTTTCGACAGCAATCACATGATAATATGCGACGGAACCGGCAGCATTGTAAGGGAAGGGAACTCAGCCGCCGACTTCATTTCGGTGTTCCCTGTCGGCACCGGCAGCTACTACACCCCTTTCGAAATCACTGCCTTTACTGCATCAGTATCGGGAACCGGTTCTATTTCAGTAAGAGCAGTTGCTTCAGGCGCACCCGGCCCCCCGGCAACAGCAACGACGGACCTTAGAAAACACTGGCTGGTTTCATCAACGGGCCTCTCCTCAACAGATGCAAACTTAAGGATCACATACGCAAGTCCCGGTGAAGTCGGGACAGGCGGTGACCAGAGAAAATATGTTCCCTTTGTTTATAGCGGCGGCACCTGGGTCCAGCCCGATATAATCAGTTCCTCCGGAACAAACCCGATGACAGTGACAGGAACAACTGTAATTGACGGCCAGTGGACCGCCAGGGAGGAATTGATTTATGGAACTTACTACTCATACCAGTCCGGCGCATGGAACAATCCTGTAACATGGACAACCGATCCGTCGGGTACTCTGTCGGTAAACCCGAAGGTTCCTGTCGAAACCGACCGTGTTGTAATACTTAACGGGCGCACTGTAAATACAACTGCAAACGGAGAGAAAGTGCTTTCGCTTGTAATAAATGAAGGAGGAACTCTTGACCTGGCAAGCTTCACAAGCCAGACATTCACTGAAATTCGAGGAAAAGGCCTTTTGCGTCTCAGCACCGCCGCATTTCCCTCGGGCGACTGGAGCAATTTCGTCTCGGAAGAGGGAGGAACTGTTGAATATTACAATTCAGGTAATTTCAATTTCTCACAGCTTGTATATAACAACCTTATTATAAACCTGTCGACAGGGGCCATAACTGCCACCCTGGCCGGCAACATGACAATAAACGGCGATCTCACGGTAACAAGCGGAAACTTACAGATCAACAATACCCAAAATATCGGCCGGAATCTCGATATTGCCGGGGATGTTCTCATTGCCTCAGCGGGAAGAATGTCAATCGGCACGGGGAATGGCAATCACAGGATTACCGTCAGGGGTGATTTCACTAACGAAGGAACAGTTAGGCTGACAAACCAGGCAAGTCCCAATTACACCACAGCTCCGGGCAACGGCCGATCCGATCTTGTCTTCAACAACCCCAATGCTCACCAGAACCTTGTTTGCAACGGTCAGAGCGATTTTTACAGGATAGAGATCGACAAGGGAATCGATCAGACGTACATTCTTAATATTGATGCCAGCAATAATACAAATTTCAGGCTGTTCGGGGTAACCAACACACAAGGAAGTCCGCCGGCAAACGGTCCTCCTTCAATAGAAAACTCCAACTCACTTGGATTACTTGCCGGAACAGTACGCCTTGGTCCTAACATAGTAATCCTGAGCCTGGCTGACAACCAGGTCTATAATATCGACCTCGACGCCCAGCTATGGCTCGATGGCGCTGATGTGACTTTCACAAGCCTCGCAGGATCCTCGAACTCAATTGTTGTGTACGGAAATCTCAGAGTATCCGGAATGGCCTCACTGAATGCAAACGGAGGACAGGGGATTGTGATGCGCGACCAAAGCTCCCTTATAATAGAATCAGGAACCGTTAGTACTGACTGTATCAGAACATCTTACATTTCGGGAGCCCACAGGGGAGCATTCACAATGTCGGGAGGAACACTCAATATTGAAGGAAACAGTTATAACATTACCGGCCTTGGCATCTATGCTTCCTTTACATTTCCCTATCCCGACAACGTATTCAGAATGAGCGGAGGGACTATCAACATCCTTTCGCCAACAACTCTTGCAGGCTCCGCAGGAACGAACTTCAGCCTTTTACTGGGCCCCAATCCAAATAACTCTTCGGTTACCGGCGGCACTATTAACATAACAGTTCCTACCGATAGAAATGCATACATAAACACGACTGTTCCCCTTTGGAACCTGAGTTTCACAAGTACATCCTCAACATACAGGGGACAGATCCAGGCATACGCAGGAAACGCAAGCCCTGCAATTCCTGCCAGCCCTGTACGGCCGCTTGTAATCTATAATGATCTCAATGTTCAGAATAATGCAGTTTTCAATGCCAATGGCGCCGATATTACAGTAGGGCGCAATTTCAGCGTTAACGGCACTGCGGAATACGAAACCGGCGACAATACAACTACATTTAACGGTTCTCGCGGTCAACGGTTTACAAATGCCGGCACAATAAACAACGGAACGGGTTTATTCAACCTTGTAATCGCAGACAGTTCAAACACCGATGTCTATTCAAGAGACCTCATCCTGCGGGGTGACCTTACTCTCGAAGCCGGTTCTTCCCTGAACGATGTCGGTCATGCAATCACAATAGCCGGCAACATCTCCAACTCGGGCACACACACAAGCCAGGCCGGAGGAGCTGTAATTCTTAACGGAACATCCAACCAGTCGATCGGCGGATCAGGAAAGGGAGCCTTTGGAAATCTTACAATAAACAAGACTTCCGGAAATACTTCCTTTACAGCAGGACAATCGGTAAACGGAAACCTCCGGCTTGCGAGCGGAATTCTTGATCTCTCCACCTGGAATCTGTCGCTTGGCCCGAACAGTTCAATATATGATGCTCTCACCGGAACAACAGCTGCTTTCTCAGCCTCAAAGATGATAAGGTTGTCCGGAAACCAGAGCGACGGAGGTATAACCAGAGCGTTTTCAGGGGTTTCATCATTCCTGTTTCCTGTCGGAACCGGTACGGACTATACCCCTGCCACGATACAATTCACTTCAGTTCCCGCCCAGTGGGGGTCGGTAACAATCAGACCTGTAACCCTGACACATCCCCTGGTGACGGGAACCAACGCGCTAAGCTACTACTGGACTGCCAAAGGTGAAGGTTTCGGGGGCATTCAGCCCGGATCGGTTTCCTGGACTTTCCAGTATGTAACATCCGATCTGACAGGATCGGAAAACCTGTATATACCGGCAGCTTACCGGCCCTACAGCTGGTTCCCGATAAATGACAACTCCAAAGTCGTTGACGCCAGTAATATAATCCAGTTCAACAACACCGGTAATATTGACGGCGATTACACTGCCGGCGAACTCTCCGCCTTTCAGAGCATAAAGGTCTTCTACAGCCGGCAGGACGGCAACTGGAACGATCCTTCAACATGGAGTTCTCAGAGTGTTGGTGGAGCGATTGACGGATCAGTTCCGGGAAGCGGCAACCCTGTTGTAATCGGTAACGGAACTATCAACCACACTGTTGTCGTTCCTGTTGGCCTGAACAATATTGTTGTCGGCGGCCTCCAGATAAACAACGGATCAACCCTCGATCTTCAAACTACAACAGGCCATAATTTCGGGGCCATTCCCGATACCAGGGTGTCAGGGACGGGAAGACTAAGACTTTCAGCAGGAACTGCCACCGCAGTGTTCCCCGGAGGCGACTTCGGCAATTTCCTTTCAGGCGGAGGAGGCATTGTCGAATACTACAGCACTGCTGCCCTTGGCCAGGCTTCATTCACTCTGCCTGTAAGCTATATCTCGGGAACAAATACAATATCTTTAAAAGGCTACAACAACCTTGTCACATCGCCGGCATCAGGGAAAAACATAATTCTGCCCAATACCGATCTTCACATCTATAATGATTTCACAGTTTCGGGCGGAGGAATAACCCAGTTTAATGTGCTGGCAAATACAAGGACGGTTGAGGTTGATTCGGGCCTTATAATACAAAGCGGAACCTTAAGATATATGAACGGCAGTAACACTGCTCAGAACATTGGTGTCTATGGCGATGTTACAGTTGCAAACGGGGCCGTTTTCGATGTCAACAATTCAGGAACCGCAACCAACCTGCTTACAATACACGGAAGCCTGACAAACAACGGGACCTTCGATATGAATACGGGTGCAGGCCGGGTGTGCAATGTAACATTCTCCGGAGCAGTCAACCGTGAAATTAACGGAACAGGATCAGTCACCGACTTCAACACAATCGAGGTAAATAAGGGCTCGTCAAGGAATGCAATCCTCGAAGTAAAATCATCAGTCCTGTCCCTTAACACCTCCCTGCCCACAGCTCTGACACTTACAAATGGTACATTCAGGCTCACAAGCCCTATAACACTGAATCTTACAAACGCAGGCAGCTTCACAATTCCGACTTCAGGTTGTCTTTCAGCTAACGGCGGTACAATAAACATAGGAGGAGCATCCGCTACAAATGCAACTGACCTGAAACTCGATGGCCGGCTTGAGGTTCTTTCCGGAAACATAAATATCGGTACTCCGGGTACAAACCTTAATAATGATATCGAATACTCATCGGGAGGCACCCCTGAAATCATTGTGGCAGGAGGAAATCTGTTTGTCAACGGCCAGATAAGGAGGGTAACAACAATCAACACCGGGTCGCTCAGTTATACCCAGTCAAATGAGGCAAGCACAGTAACCATCGCAGGAAGGAACGCGAGCAACGTAAGGTCGATGTTCGAAATACTGAACAACGGAAGCAAATTCAACATGAGCGGCGGCCGTCTGATAATCTCCGGTTCCTTCAATAATCCATCCTATACAGACCTATATTTTGTCCCTGATTCAAGCACAGTTACAGGGGGAACAATAGTCCTGGGCACTTCTGAAACACCTTCCTCCACAACTTTCAATATTGTAAGTTCCGTGCCCCTGTACAATGTTGAAATCGATGCTTCAGTCAATACAAAAACCGCTGACCTGCGAATCTATCCCCTTACAATCAAAAACAATCTTGTGATAAACGGGAACAGCGTTTTCAGGGCCAACGGCCTGAACATTACAATCGGAGGGAACCTGATTAACAGTAATAGTTCCTCCGCGACTGGGCTGAACACCGGAGGTTATCAACCGGGAACTTCAGGCCAGCTTACAACTTTCAACGGCAGCGGTTCACGTGCATTAACAGGCAGCGGTTCAAACCTTACAAACTTCGCCAACATGAACCTGGCGTCATCCGGTGCTCTTACACTTACTCCAAACAGCAATTTAAGGATCAACGGAAATCTCTCGCTCATGTCAGGGACTCTGGAAGACGGGGGTAATAATATTTCAATTGCAGGCAATATTGTAAACAATTCTGAACATGCGAGCACTGTTGCTGGCGGCGGGATTATCCTCGAAGGAAGTCAGACACAGGTCATCTCCGGAAACGGGAACGGCATTTTCGGCAACATTACCCTCAACAACACAACAGGGATAAGCATTGTAGATGATGTAACAATAAACGGGACCATCACATTTTCAAGGGGATCCGTTTACATCGACGACTATCTTATAACGCTCGGTGTCAATGCATCCATTGGAGGAACTCCTGACGAAAACAACATGATTATCCTGAACGGTGTCATATCCGATGCTGGTGTCAGAAAAATAATCCCGTCAGGCCCATATGGCTTTACTTTCCCTGTCGGAGTCGCAGGGAAATACACACCTGCAGCATTTCTGTTCACATCAAACACAAACATAAATGCTTCTGTGACGGTCAATCCTGTAAACTATTCACATCCGCTTGCCGCGCTTCCTGAAGGTGATGAACTTGAATACTACTGGAAAGTGAGTTCTGAGGGTTTCCAGGATGGATACTCGGTGACTCATACATACAGCTACCTTGAAAAAGATGTTTACGGTACAGAAGCAAATTATGTGACAGGACGCTTCCTTAACGGCCTTTGGATACCCGAAGGTGGAATCGGTGAATCGTCTGTTAATCCGGCAGCCCATCGGATAACACTTACAAACCGCAATTTCATCGACGGCGAATACACTGCAGGAAATACCCTGAACTTCGTAAATAAACCGATTCTCTACAGTATTAAATCAGGTAACTGGTTCGGCGACAATACCTGGTCAACAACCGACGGAGGTCCTTCCTGCAATTGTGACCCCGACGGTAATCCGGTTGTAATCAATGCCGGACATACAGTAACTGTTAACAGTAACTCGGCGTTTGCTTATTCATCAGCACTATACGGGACCCTCGACATCGGGACCACTCTATACCACAGCCTTGGGCATATAACCGGAAACGGACTGATTAAGGTCACTGCAACAAGCAGCGGGATTTTTGTGATGCCGGGCGGAGAATATGATGAGTTCCTTTCAAACCAGACAAGCACTATTGAACTCTTCGGAAATAACCAGGCTGTAATCCCATCAAAACCCGGCAATATTTACAAGCCTTTCAGGAATTTAATACTTTCAGGAACAGGTAAGAAAATAATGCCAGCCGATGACATCAAGGTACTCGGTAACCTTACAATCATGGGCGCATCAACCGTTCTGAGCAATGAATTGTCGAACCGGAGCCTTTACATATCAGGAAACTGGACCGACAACAACACTTCAGCAGCAGGTGGTTTTATCCCTGCCAACGGACAGGTGATATTTGATGGCACAGCCAGCCAGCTGCTTACAATTACCGGCGGATCCACAACCAACCAGTTCCGCGACCTTGTAATCAGAAATGCATCAGGTGTTACACTTACCGGAGCAGGCAAGACAAACATATCAGGCAGACTGACTCTGGAAAACGGGATCATAAGCTCAAATTCAGTCAACATTCTTTTGATCTCGAATACTTCGGAAAACGCTGTAACCGGTGGTAGTTCAAACTCATTTGTAAGCGGACCCCTGCAAAAAAGCATGCTAGCCGGAGGTGATTTCATTTTCCCCACAGGCGATGCAGCAGGATCACGGTACGGACGGCTTGCCCTGACCGATGTAACTGTAGCCGGTAACTACACCGCATGGTATCATAACTACAATCCTCTCACAGATGGTTTGGATCCTGATAATAAAACAGCGCCCGTTGATGTTGTAAGTGATTCTGAATACTGGTCAGTAAACGGCCCGGCTTCATCCGCAGGTGATGTAACCCTGAGGTGGGACGATGCCAGCGGAATTATTCCGGTTGACGCGCTTACAAGAAGCAAACTCAGGGTAGTGGAATGGAATCCTTCGTGGGTAAACCGCGGAAACGGAGGCCTTACAGGAAATCTAAGCTCCGGCACAATCCGGACAAGCCCCCAGGTTGCCCTTTCAGGAACTCACAGGTTCACAATAGGGGTGGAAAGCCTTCCCACGGCAACAATTACAAGCGGACCGGCAGGTATCTGCGATGACGGTTCGCCTGCAAATATTTCAATCGACCTCACCGGAACACCTCCCTGGACTCTCAGATACAGGATCAATGGAGCCAATGAGACAACAGTTGCAAATATTGCCAACTCACCCTACACACTTGTGGTTTCAAATGCAATTCCTGCTCTTGCATCTGGCGGACCCGGAAATTATTCATTCACTGTATCATATGTTCAGGATGCCACGGGAAGCACCGGCATAAGGGATTTTGAAACTCCGGCAGTAATTACTCTTTACGCATCTCCTGAACCCTCTGTTACAGGTCTTGCTACAACCCCTGCCAATTCGCTTGTTACATACAGTGCGCCGGCAGTGCCGGGAATCACTTATTCATGGACTGTTACGGGAGGAATTATTCAAAGCGGCCAGGGGACAAACAGCATAGTTGTCAGATGGGGAGCAGGACCACTGGGAACAATAGTACTTTCCGAGACCGTTACCCTTGGAGGATGCAGCAGTTCAACCCCTCCATTCCAGGTGACAATCACTGATATCCCTCATCCCGAGGTGGCAGGTAACAATTCTGTCTGTTTTGGCTCAACTGAATCTTATTCAACACCGCTTGTAAGCGGACATACATACGTCTGGACCGTTACCGGAGGCACTTACACAACCGGGCCGACAAACAATATAATCAATGTCACCTGGACAATAGCCGGCAACGGAACAGTGAGAGTGGCAGAAACCGGCTCAACCACTGTTTCTTCTTCACTTCCCGTTGATGTAAATCCTCTGCCGCCTGCCAGTAATACAGTTTCCGATCCGGAAACATGCGCCAACTCTCCTGCAACAATAATTATCTCAGGAACTCCTGCAGGTCTTACTTACCAGCTTCGCCTGAACTCCGACAATACCCCGGTAGGCCCGCCTGTAAGCAGTATGGGAGGCGGTGATGTAATCCTGACCGCGACTCCGGCAGTTCCCACCACATATAATGTCTGGGCTGCAAATGAATACGGATGCGGTGTAATGCTTACAGACCTGGCAGTTGTTGGCATAAACAACGACCAGGTATGGACTGGTTCTCTGGGACCTGGCTGGAGCGTACCGGGCAACTGGTCGTGCGGCGTTGTTCCTTCGCCCGATGCAAGCATCACAATCCCGGTTTCACCAAATGATCCTGTAATAAGCAGCGGGGAAACAGGAATAGTAACAAATCTTGTAATTGATCCGGGAGCAACACTTGCAATCACCGCAGGAACCCTGGAGATAACAGGATCGATAACAGGCGGAGGAACAATAGATGCAACAAACGGAACCCTTGTGATGAACGGTGCATCCGCCCAGAGTATAAATCCATCCCGCTTCCTCAACAATACTATCAGGAACATTGAAATCGACAATACTTCAGGAGTCAGCCTGACCGGTCCGCTCAGCCTGACCGGAATACTGAGGATTCAGAATGGTTCACTTGTATCCGGGGGGAACCTTACACTTGTTTCAACAGCTTCCGGAACCGCACTGATTGACGGGTCCGGATCAGGAATTGTAACTGGTAACGTTACAATGCAAAGATTCCTGCCCTCTGCTTTCGGATATAAGTACATCAGCTCACCTTTCCAGTCGGCCACAGTTAACGGACTAAGTGACGAACTCGATCTTTCTGCCGGTTTCCCCGTACTGTACAGCTACAACGAAGCAAGCACAACTTCAGGATGGGTAACCTATACAACCCCCGGCGATCCGCTGAGTCCACTCTCAGGATATGCTGCCAACTTTGGATCATCGGGAGTTCAACTTACTGCTGACCTGACAGGAATAGTGAACAACGGTGCAATGTTTGCAACATTCACAAACCACAATAATACATACACCGAAGGTTTCAACCTTGCCGGCAATCCATATCCCTCTCCGATCGACTGGAATGCCGCCTCCGGATGGACTAAATCAAATATCGACGATGCACTTTATTTCTTCAGGGCAAGCACAACCGATGAATACGGCGGAACCTACAGCACCTATGTAAACGGAGTGTCGACCGACGGCGCGTCGCCGGTTATAGCATCAATGCAGGGTTTCTTTATTCATGTTTCAGGCAGTACTTATCCTGTGACAGGGACTCTGGGACTCGACAACAGCGTTCGACTTGCAACATTGTCTCCGTCGCTTGTGAAATCGGAGGAGAAAGCACCATCCGGAATCCTGAAATTGACAGCAGCTTTCGCCGATGATCCGCTATACTCCGATCCTGCAGTTGTCTATTTTGACGGGAAAGCCGGAAGCGGTTTTGACCCCAGGCTTGATGCACTGAAACTGATGAACACCGACTATTATGTACCAAATCTGTACTCACTGGGCTCTGACGGCAAAAAACTCTCAATAAATGCTCTTCCTGAATTTACAGATACCCTGAATGTCATACCGCTGGGTTTGAAATTGGACATCGACGGAGACATTATTTTCAGGCTTGCGAGTTTGCCTGAAGAAATGAACGGAACAAGAATATACTTCCACGACAGGTTAACAAGCGTCGAAATTGAAATGTCGGAAGGCAGCGAATACCGGGTGCGCCTTGATCCGGGGGAATACCCGGGCCGGTTCTTCCTTAACCTGCGTTCAACAGCGACATCAATTCCGGATCCGGTTGCAGACGAACTATTTATTGCCTACAGTTCCCATGGTTTCCTCAGGACGAAAGTAAAAACCGAAGTAACCGGACCAGGAAACCTGGCAATAATCAACCTGACAGGACAGACTGTTTTTGTTGAAAGAATATATGAAAACGGGTACCAGGAATTCAATCCCGGAATAAAGGAAGGGGTTTATATAGTCACATTCACCTCTTCAACTTACAGGGGATCCAGAAAAATATACCTCAGGAACAGATGATAATTTCGATCGACGCAATAAAAAACAGGCTTCTCAGGTCGTTGATTATCTCAGCGGCAATAATGGCATTGGCTCAGACAGCCTTTTGCCAGGAGCCTCCTCCAAGGCCAATCAGAATTAACGCAACCCCACAGATCCTGAGCTTCGGGGCGTTCTATCACGGGGCATCCGGCGGAACTGTAATAATTGATCCTTCAGGAAGCCGTTCGGCAACAGGCGACGTTATTCTCCTTGGTTTGGGATATTCATATTCCCCTGCCATGTTTGAGGTTCACGCCCACAGGGGAACAGTGATCTCGATTCTGAACGGACCGCCCGTCAGCCTTCCGGGAAGCAATGGCGGATCAATTCAGCTTGTGACCGGAAGCACAATACCCGGACCAGTGTTTGTCTCAACAGTGAATTATAATATCGCAATCCCATTATACGTCGGAGGAACTATCACCATCGGAAGCCCGGCCGCCAATCCGCCGGGTACATACAACGGCACTTTCAATATAACTCTTGTAAGGGAATAAACCTGACATAAGAAAAAGCAATAAAAGATTATGGCAGGACTGAAAGCATACACAGGAAATCTTCGGGCAGGAAGGATTTCTGTGCGCTGTCTTCAGACAATAACTGTCATTGCAATTCTGCTTCTTGCCGGAGAAAACAATAGTCTCCGGGCACAGTCGCTCCCTTTATACGACGAGATTGCCGTATCAATCGAGATTCCCGGTCTGGGAGCTTTTGAAATGGATGCGCTGATCAAGGACGAGAACCTTTACCTCCCTGTTGTAAACCTTTTCAAATTCCTGAAGATCAAGTGCGAACCATCGCCTGACATGGATATTATAAAAGGATTCTTCTCTTCCCCGGAATCCTCATATATGATCGACAGGCCCAACAGGCAGATCACCTACCTGGACAAAAAATTTGAACTCGGACAGGATGACATCATAAGAACCGAGACAAATGTATACCTTCTGTCGAGCTGGTTCGGAAAGGTTTTCGGCCTCGACTGCAACTTCAGTTTCAGATCGATGTCGGTTGTCCTGACTGCAGGCGCCGACCTGCCTTTGATCAGGGAGATGAAACAGGAAGAGATGCGAAAGAACATCTCAAGACTAAAAGGGGAGTTCAGGGCTGATACTGTAATAGGAAGAAATTATCCGGCATTCAAATTCGGGATGGCCGACTGGGGAGCCTATACATCGCAGGAAATAGACGGGAAATCCGATGCAAGGCTGAATCTAGACCTCGGTGCAATGATAGCAGGGGGTGAGGCAACGGCTTCCCTTTATTACAACAGCTCTGCTCCATTCAATGAGAAACAGCAGCGATATCTCTGGCGCTATGTTAATAACGACTTTGCACCATTGAGACAGATCCTTGCCGGAAAAATAAATACCGGGGCGATTTCATCACTTTACAATCCTGTTGTCGGAGTACAGCTTACAAATACTCCTACAACATACAGGCGCTCCTTCGGTACCTACCTCCTAAGCGACAATACCGACCCCGGATGGATGGTTGAACTTTATGTGAACAATGTCCTAGTAGACTTTGTGCAAGCCGATGCATCGGGTTTCTTCAGTTTCCAGGTACCCCTTGTTTACGGTAATACAGTAGTGAAACTTAAGTTTTTCGGACCATGGGGAGAGGAAAGAACACGCGAACAGAATATTAACATCCCGTATAACTTCCTCCCTGAAAAGACTCTTGAATACACTGCGAGCGCCGGAATTGTAGAGGATAGCCTGGCCAGCCGGTTCTCACACGCAAACATCAGTTACGGCCTTTCCAGGAATATTACAATCGGCGGAGGAGCTGAATACCTGTCATCAGTCACCTCTCAGCCCTTTATGCCATTTGTAAATGCATCACTGAAGATCACAAACAACATGCTCCTTTACGGGGAATACGCCCATGGAGTAAGGACTAAGGGTACCTTTTCCTACAGGCTTCCCTCAAATATGCAGCTCGAAATAAACTATACCTGGTACGATAAGGAACAAAAGGCCATTTTCTATAACTACAAGGAAGAAAGAAGGGCAACACTCACTGTTCCACTAAGGCTGGGGAAATTCTCAACATTTAACAGGTTTTCATTAAATCAGATAGTTCTTCCTTCATCAAAATATACTACCGGGGAATGGCTCATCACCGGATCCCTGTTTGGAATCAACACAAACCTGACAACCTACGCCCTGTTCGTCGACGAAATAAAGCCATATGTCTACTCAAATTTGGCGTTGGCATTCAACGCCCCTCTGGGATTCATTGTGATGCCCCAGATCCAGTACAGCTTCAGTACAAACGAGGTGTTTTCAGCAAAAACAAGGATCGAAAAGAAGGTATTCAAAAACGGATTCCTCAACATGTCGTTTGAACGCAACTTCCGCAGCGACATCACACTGGCCGAAGCCGGACTGAGGTACGACTTCTCCTTTGCCCAGGCCGGAGCATCGGTACGGCAGTACGGCGACAGGACCAGCCTTATTCAGTATGCCCGTGGAAGTGTCATTAACGACAGGAAAACAAGATATCTCAAAGCTGACAACCGGACAAACGTGGGAAGAGGCGGGATAACAGTCGTTCCATTCCTCGACCTGAACTCAAACGGCCGAAAGGATACCGGAGAACCCAGGGCAAAGGGTCTGAACCTTCGTACGAACGGAGGAAGGATCGAGATCAGTGAACGCGACACCACAATAAGGATAATCGGACTTGAACCTTATACAAATTGTTTTATTGAGGTCGACCCCAACAATTTCGAGAGTATCTCATGGAGACTTCAAAAATCGAGTTACAGCATTGCCGTCGACCCGAATGTGCTGAAAACTGTAGAGATCCCAATCAGCATTACAGGTGAGGGAACAGGATATGTAACACTTGGCGAAGGCCAGGGCAGGAAGGGTCTCGGAGGGATTATAGTCAGATTTCTTAATGAGAAATCAGTTCCTGTTGCGCAAACATTAAGTGAAGACGATGGCTACTACAGCTACTTCGGTTTCACTCCCGGAAATTATATTGCAATGCCTGACACGACTCAGCTCAGAAAACTGGGAATGGTGTCGGCACCCGAAAAAATTGAGTTTACTATAAAAGGCGGAACAGAAGGTGATATTGCCGAGAAACTCGATTTCCTGTTGACCAGGATCCCTGCTGACACGGTTGTCCCGGTCACCGAAGAACCCCGACTGCCTGAAATGCCGGTTATCGTTACTGACACCTCTTACATGATAATCCATGAAATGACAGAGGAAGTCTATACAATAACGGAGGACAGCTGGGCAATTCAGATAGGGGCATTCAAGAGCAAGTCGTATGCGGAAGGATTCGAGAGCATGCTTGAACGGGAGCTAGGGAAAGATGTCCAGATTACAATTTCAGGAGAATACTACAGGGTACGTATCCTTGATCTGCCGACAAGGGCTGAAGTTGATGAGAACGTAACAAAACTCAACAAGCTTGGGTTCAAGGAACTCTGGATAATAAGACTTCTTGCAATGCAGCAGGAGAGAATTCTCGTCAC
>CAZKTX010000003.1:16131-24706 GCA_964555805.1 uncultured Rikenellaceae bacterium | reverse complement strand
AGGAACTCTGGATAATAAGACTTCTTGCAATGCAGCAGGAGAGAATTCTCGTCACAAGGGAGGATTCAATCGCGAGAATAAGGGAAACTGTATCAGAAAGAGAACGGCCGCTTACTCCAGCGGAAAGAGCCAAAATGCAGCTTGATGCATTCAGGCTTGGCAGTGACGCGGCGGCATTGAGGAGTTACCTGGCAGCTCCGCTCGGGGAACAGAACGCCCCTGGCTACAATGGACAATACTACAGGCTCGAGACACCGAACCAGCCAATTCTCGATCCGACAGTCCTGGAGGCTATTAGGGATCTCGATCCGGAATATGGCAGTCTCCCGATAGAAGACAAATGGGTTGTAAGGCCTGTAACGCCTGTTGCTGAAGAACCTGCAGAACCTGAAGCAAGAGTGCCTGTGACAGTGACCAAAGTTCCGGTGATGCCTGAAAGTTCGGTTTCAGTTGTTGAAGAAAGACAATCCGGTATTGAGCTAGTGAACAGACCGACCTTCACAGAACCCTCGGTGGCTCTGCAGGTGGCAATATACCATAAGGAATCGCAGGCTCTTAAGGCCAGGAAAAGAATCATGACGAAACTCAACCTTCCGGCCGAAATAGTTAAACAATTTGACTATTACCATGTAATCGTCACCGGCTTCTACTCACGGGAGGAAACCTTCCCGTACTACCCGGAGCTTGCTGAAATCGGTTACCCTGGTGTTACGTTGATTGAGAACTATAAAAGAGCTGGACAGCCATAGAGGAAGCGTCATCCTTTCGGCTCCCCTTTGCGTTCTACCCCCCACCCCCTTACCTTGCTCCTCCGTAGCGGCTACGCTAAGGCGCAGAAGGGGGGTTGGGGGTGATGGGGGGCGGGTGAAGAGTTATGGGTATAGGGGTTGAAATTACCCCTTATTTTCTTAATTTTAGAAAATTCAAAATCCCTAAACTTTGTATCATGTACGATATAGCAATTATCTCCCCCAGCGTTAGAAAAGGCAGAAAAAGCCACAGGATTGCCCTGTATTTTAATGAACTTATAAAAGCCAATGGCCTGGGCAATCCAGTTATAATTGACCTTATGGGATACAATTTCCCCGTTTTCGAAGAAAGGCTGAAATTCCAGGAATCACCATTGCCGGCCGCTCTCGACTTCGCGGAAAAGATCAGATCGGCCGATGGTGTAATAATTATCCTGCCCGAATACAACGGCGGATATCCTGCCAGTCTCAAAAATGCAACTGACCTGCTCACAACGGAATGGCGTCGTAAACCGGTGGCTTTCGCATGTGTTTCAGACGGGCAGTTCGGAGGCAGCCAGTCAGTCACAGCAATGCTGTTCTCCCTGTGGAAAGCAGGTGCACTTACAATCCCGGCCACGCTGAGGCTTCCAAATATCGACCGTGAATTTGATGCTGAAGGAAAGCCTGCAGATAAAGAAGCAATGGATAAAAGATCATCGAATCTCGTTAAGGAGCTGCTCTGGTATATCGAGGCAAAGAAACGCATGGAACAATAACGTCGGCAGCTTGTCCCCTGACCTCTATCCATTGCAGTTAATAATGCATCTCCAGACGACTCCCGGGCTAATTAAAATCAATAAGATATTTGTATAATTCGCTTCTCGTTGAGAGTATAACTGTTGTTGTTGTATCAAATGTCTTTTCAAAAGTCTCCATAGATTTCATAAAGCTGTAAAGGCTTCTTGACGAGGCAGACTGATCATAAGCATTAGCATAAATTGCAGTTGCCCTTGCATCGGCCTGTCCGCGGATTTCCTCAGCTTTCCTGTATGCTTCGGATTGTATGACCTTCAGATCCCTCTCCTTTTCACCATTGATCTTTGAAGCCTCTCCGGCACCTTCGGACCTGAATTTATCGGCAATCCGGTATCGCTCACTCTTCATCCTCTCATAAACCTGGGTCTTAACCTCCTCAACATAATTTAGCCGCTTCAGCCTGACATCAAGGATTATTATGCCAAGGTCGCGGGCCTTCTCATTTGCCGACTGAAGGATAAGCTTCTGAATATCGAGCCTCCCGGTTATTATATCTGAAAGTGTGTCGCCCACTTCCTCACCGATTGAACCCGATGGAGTAGGAACCCTGTTTGTCGAACGGACAACCTCCTCCAGGTTATGATTAGCTATATAGTCGCGAGTCTCCCCGTCGAGTATGTCTGAAAGCCTCGACAAGGCTCCTCTTTCGTCGGTCAGCCTCTTGAAGAACTGTAGTGGGTCTGTTATATGCCAGCGGGCATAAGCCTCGACAAAAATGAATTTCTTATCCTTTGTAGGAAGCTGATTTGGATCACCATCCCATTCCATGAACCGCTTTTCAAAATAGTTGGTCTTCTGAACAAATGGAAGCTTAAGTTTCAGCCCCGGGGTTGTTTTGGGTTCTCCCACAGGCTTGCCAAACTGGGTTATTATTACCTGCTCGGTCTCCCGAACCTTGAAAACAGTGTTCAGAACTACAATAAGGGCTGCAAGCAGCACAGCTGCCTGGATTATTATTTTTGTGATTTTATTCATGACGGGGCCTGTTATTTTTTTTCAAACTGCATCTGAAGAAGAGGCAGGACATTACTCCCCTTCTCATCAGTAATTATCTTATTCCCGAGCTTTGGAAGCACACTGCCCATTGTTTCAAGATATAACCTCTTTTTTGTCACTTCCGGAGCTTTTACATACTCCCTGTACAGGGCATTGAACCGGGTGGCCTCTCCCATTGCATTGTTTACCCTTTCGGTGGCATAACCTTCAGCTTTCTGGATTGTCTCATCAGCCTGACCCCTTGCACGGGGTATAATCTTGTTATATTCCGAACGGGCCTGATTTATCATAGTCTCTTTTTCCTGCTGCGCCTGGTTTACTGCATTGAAAGCGTCCTTCACCGGGTCGGGAGGATTTACATCCTGAAGCACAACCTGTTCTATTGTTATCCCGAGCAGGTATTCAGTGCAAAGCTTCTGTATTTCCTGCTGAACACTGATAGCTATCTCGGTCCTTCCGACAGTGAGCACTTCGTTAACAGTCCGGTCACCTACAATCTGCCTCATGCAGCTTTCCGAAATATCTCTCATCGTTCCGATGGGGTCGCGCACTTTGAAAAGGAATTTGTACGGATCGTCGACTCTGTACTGGACAACCCATTCCACATCGGCAAGGTTGAGATCGCCTGTAAGCATCAGCGATTCATCGGTAGTTCCGGTTTTTGTATACTGCGACTGTATGCCGGTACTTGTGGTACGGAATCCAAACTCCTCCTTCTGCTGGCGCTCCACTGCAACCTTGTAAACCCTTTCAAGGATCGGGAGCTTTATGTGCAACCCGGGCTCCTCAGACCTTACATATCTGCCGAAACGGGTGATTACTCCCGTTTCTTCAGGCCGGATCTGGAAGAACGTCGTCCATAAGAGTATAATCAATGCTATACCCGCCAGAATGTACTTGTAGCTCGAGAGGTACTTTTTCACCTCGGGAGGAACAGTTCCTTTGTTAAACTGGTTAAACTGGTTAAACTGATTGTAAGCCATCTTTTAAAAATTTGCCATTTATACAAAGTTAACTTTTTTCGCCGTTTTCAACCATCCCCCGACCCTTCTGTTCATCGAAAAACCACGTTCCCTGCAAAATCTCATCATATTAAACCAAAGGTTCGTCAAAATCGGGAGCCATTAGTAAAAAAATCGAATTTATCATTTTATTTTACTGATTACCTGTATGTTACAAAATATGATTCGTTGAATAGGGCATGTTTTTTATGAACGGATGTAAATATCAACCCTGTTTTGACGAATGACACTATTTCGTATGCAAAGTGCCGTATTGAATAAATAATTCGCATTTATCGGAGGACAAACGTCAGTCTGACAGTTCGCATCTGCCCACTATTCGGGCATTTGCCACTTGACAGACAACTTTGACGAAGCTACATTTACATTAAATAAAACATCCAGAAAATGGCAACTGTTTCATCCCCCGGTAAAGAAGCAACTGTCAGTGAATCCATAACAATTCACCGCGACAGCAGAACAAGCACTCACGGCGTGTCGGGATTTTTCCCGGCAATTGTTAACATGATAGCAGAAGACGGCGGAAGTTTTTTCAGCTACCTGAAAGAACTGGGTCTCGAAAGAGAGAATAACCTGGTTGTTCTTTCCTCCCGTCACCATTATTTCTATGATGAGGAAGAAATGAAAAAGGTAAACACACTGATCAACCTGAAAAAGCTGAACCAGGTTAAATATCTTGATGAGTTCCTTTTCACCCTCAGTCAGATACTTCCTGAAAACACCCGGTTCCTGGGCTGTTTCATCGACGGCTCTTCATTGGGAGATTCACTTCTTCATCCTATAAAACTCCTGAAGCATACAGCAATCCGCCTGGATCTTCTTGGCGAAAGGAACCTGACAAGGAAAAAGGTTACCGGGATACTCAAATCAAATGGCTTTAAAGTCACCGATATGACCGAAAAGAATGGCGTGACATATTTCTGCACCCAGTATAAAAGCAAGCCGGTCAGATTGAGAGCCTGAAGAGCCTTATTGCATAATTCAGGAAGATCTCTTCCATGATATCAGGAGCCTCCTCTTTGCCGGGGAGGCTCCTGCCTGTTCACGATACTACTAATTCTTCAGATCGTAGCCCTTTTCCCTCTCAGCGGCTATTTTGTCCCATTCCGGCAGCACAGTTTCAATAAAGACTTTCTTGTCGCTGTTATGCTTTTTCATGTCAAGACCAATGAACTCCTGGGCTTTTTCCTTTGTACTGATATCCGGATATGGCACCTCCTGGTTGTATCCGAGCGATGCGAGCAACCGTGCAAGTTTCACCCTCGCTTCCTGCGAGATGGCTATCCCCCCTGATATTATTCTTCCAAGTTCCACCGGCGAATGGAAGGAGTTACCATGACCTGCAGCAGAGAAATCCCATCTCCACTGGGCTTTGCGAATGTCAGAAAGGATATCCTTCATCTGCTCTTCAGTGGCACCCTTTTCCCAGGCGGTTTTGGCTTCGACATGACAACGGACAAGCAGGGTCTCAAGAATGTTCCTGTTTTCAATTATTTTGTCCTGCCGGCTGTAAACATCCCTGATAAGTTTTTCAGTCTCCTCCCTGTGACACACCTGGCATGAATTTGAAATATTGTTCAGAGGACTCTGAAGATGATGATCGGTGAACTTGATCCCTCCCTCGCTTATGAAAGGCATGTGGCAATCGGCACACGATACACCCCTCGATGCATGGGTTCCCGTAAGATATACCTCGTAATCGGGATGCTGGGCCTTCAGCATGGGAGCCCTGCTCAGTGCATGGGTCCAGTCGGAAAACTCAATTTCATCGTAGTATTTCTCAATCTCTTCAGCAGTGGTTCCGTTAAGCCAGGGGAACACAAGGTACTGAACCCCGTCTATCATCTTTTTGTTAAAGTAATACTCCACATGGCATTGTGCGCATACAAGGCTTCTCATCTCCTGCTGCGACACCTTCGAGATATCCATTCCCCTGGCTTCAAAAGCCTCTATTAGGGCAGGACGGGAAATCCGGAGATTCATTGTTTTCGAATCGTGGCAATCGGCGCAACCTATGTGGTTTACAACTTCGGGTCCTTTAGTGTCCCAGGTTCCTTTATAGAATTCAGCGGGGCCCATCTGGCTCATGAGTCTCGGAACATCGGGGCTCTTGCAGGTCCAGCAGGTATTGGGCTGAGGGCTTGGAACACCTCCGGTCCGGAGAGTCTTCCGGATATCTTCAATTGCATAAAAATGACCCCTGCCCTGGGTGTATTCCCTCGAAAAGAGGTAACCGGCCCACAGAACCGACATCCTGGGCGATTCTTCGAGCATATCGACCATGGCATTGCCGTTGTACTTGCTCCTGAAGCTTGTGTCGGCAGTCTTCATATATGTATTGTATTCCCTTGGAAATATCTCTCCCCACTTGCTGTTCCTGGGTTCGTTTTCTGAAAATGTAACTTCAGGGGTGTAGGCAAAAACCGCCTCCGCCCTTCTCTGTATTATTGAGGACGCAAGCATCCCAAGCAGGAATACAACGACCACGGTTGCCAGAAAGATAACCCAGCCCAGCCAGGGCTTGTTTCTAAGAGTTTCCTGTATTGATCTCATATTAATCGTATTATTTATTCTTCCTTTTTACAGCATCATTCAGCCATTCCGGCGCCACCGGACCCGGCAGTGGAACACGTGCGTTCGGCACGCTCGACAGGCTGTTCACACGTCCGTGAGGCGTAACACGATGACACCCGAGACAATCGCGATCGAGCCTGAACTCATGGGTCCTGGTGTTGTAATTCATTAAGCGGCTGTCGGTGAGAAGCTCCTTGTGGCACCGGATACAATTCTGATGAACCACCTTCTTCCCTGCCTCCTTTATGAAAATCACCTGGGGCTCCAGCCTGAGAGTGAACATTGAAGCATGCCTGAGCCCGTCCTTTGCCTTGAAGAAATACTTGTTAAGAATGTTATTGTGGGGAACGTGACAGTCGTTGCAGTTGGTCCACTCACGGTGAGAACTGTGGTTCCAGGTTGCATACTGGGGAGCCATTATGTGGCAGTTGACACAAGTCTCGGGCTTGTCGCCCAGATATGATGATGCATTTGAAATATGAAAGGAAAATATACCCAGTCCTGTAAAAATGCCAAGTGCCAGAATCACAGGCAGTTTCCAGTTGTCGGGCGGCACAAGTTTATTAAGAAGCTGCTTCAGCATATCTGCAAATAATTGTGGAAATATAGATAAATAAATCCCTTTGTCAAAACCCGATCTCAGGAAAAACAGAATAACCTTTTCTTTACCCCGGAAGCAGTCGGCAGGGATATCCTCATTGCGATATAAATTAATTAAAAACAGGGGCCCTGTCACAAATATTTCATAAATTTATATGGCAGGGAAATTTGGGCCGATCATTAAGCACAACCGGAGTAAGCCGGGAATTTGCATCCATTATAAATTGTTTCTTAATATTCAACCAAAGCCTGTTCAAATGAAAAGACTGATTCCTTTCATCCTGATCATCATGCTGCTGGCAATCTGCTGCAGCCGGAAGGACGGCCTGACCCCCCGGGGCGCATGGCAAATGGTCCAGATGCAGATGGTCGACAATGGAAAAATTACAAATTATTTTTCCGACCGCTATGTTGTCAACCAGACAAAAGTCTGGGATGGAAATCATTTCATTTTCGTCGGAAAGTACCAGGTGGATACAAGCACCACCTACCGCTACGGTGTCGGAACGTGGACACTAAAGGGGAATATCTATGAAGAAGATATTAAGTTTCACTTTGACAAAGCCTACGAGGGAACCAAAAACAAGATCTGGCTCGAGATCAAGAAAGATACCCTGCTTCACATCTTTCCAGTCAACGATGCCGGAACTCCCAACCAGAAACACTGGGTGGAGAAGTATGTGAGGGTGAAGTAAGGCGTGAAGGTGCGAAGGTGCGAAGGTGCGAAGGTCGTGCGACTCCGCGGTAAAAAAATAATTACCATTTTAGTTGTTTAACTAATATTTTCGTTGTACATTTGTAATTGAATCGACAGGACCTGATAATCCCCGATTCACAGGATCTCAGTTATTGAAGGTTCTTTAATACAAATGTCATGGAAAGTGAATTTAAAAAAGTTCCCAGTTTCAATGATATAGTTTTTGAAGCCAGGAACAAGGAATACGGAGCATACGTTCTCCGTGCAAACTACAGCCGCAACATAATGCTTGCTCTTATGGCCGGAGTGTTTATAATGGCCTCCGCCACAATAGTGCCCTACCTCAAGTTCAGAGCCGCGGACAGTCGTCTGACTATGGAAGAAAGACAGGTCGAGATAAGGCTTGAAAACCTCGATCAGCCGGTGGAACAGGTCACTCCGCCACCCGAACCTCCGGCATCCCAGGAAATATTGCAGCAGGCAAAGTATGTCCCCCCCCTTGTAGTCGATTCTGTCAGGCCTGAGGACGAGATTCAGCTTATGACTGCCGATCAGGCACAAATTGAGGTGCAGGATTCGGAAGTAATCGAAGAGATAGTTCAGGTGGCAGAGGAGGTTGGTGAAACGGAGGAAGTGGAAGCCGAACCGTTTTATGTGGTAGAGGAGATGCCTATGTTTCCGGGAGGAGACGCTGAGATACAGCGTTATATCGGAGCCAATGTTGTTTACCCTGAAGTAGCCAAGGAAAACAACATCCAGGGCAGGGTCATTATGAAATTCTGCGTGACCCCCGCCGGTGGAGTTGACCAGATCAGTGTCCTGAAAGGTGTTGACCCGGAACTCGATGCCGAAGTTGTGAGAGTATTGAAAACACTTCCGAAGTTCAAGCCCGGAAAGCAGGGAGGGAGACCCGTTCCGGTTTGGTATACGATCCCGATAAACTTCAAGCTTCAATAGACTGACAAATCATCAGCATGGAGTGCGCGGCACGAGGCCGAGAACGATGATAGTTCAGGGTTCAAGATTGCTGGCTTTGCCCGCCATATCTTTAGCGAAGGTGGGTTGCTGGCTTTGCCCACCATAGCTTTAGCGAAGGTGGGTTGCTGGCTTTGCCCACCATAGCTTTAGCGAAGGTGGGT
>CAZKTX010000003.1:0-16031 GCA_964555805.1 uncultured Rikenellaceae bacterium | reverse complement strand
CTTTAGCGAAGGTGGGTTGCTGGCTTTGCCCACCATAGCTTTAGCGAAGGTGGGTTGCTGGCTGCTTTATTAAAAACAAAGGTCGGGATCCCCAATTTTTCATTAATACTTTACACTAAAGATCAGACGTCTGATGATTACAATTTTGAGTTCTTAAAAACCGCACAAAACAGGACATTGATTGTTAGTTGGTAATGAAACCTTTTATCAGATGAGTTCGTCTTAATATATCATAGTATTAACCAAAAGTTACATGAAATGAAAAGGATCGCTTTAATCTTCACGGTGCTGGCCTTGTCATTGACTTCGTGTATCAAGGACTTAATATGTATTAACGGTAATGGAATCATTGAAACGGAATCGCGTAATACATCCTCATTCAACCAGATAGAAAATTCTACACTGGCCAATGTTATCTACAGACAGTCAGACGATGTGACAATTACTGTTGTAGCCGAATCCAATTTACTTGGTCATATAGTTACCGAAAACATTAATGGCAATCTCAGGATCAGAACGGATAGCTGGAATACCTGTCTGGATTATACAGAGCGGCCTGTCATTACTGTAACATCACCTTCGTTGAAAAATATTGAGTTAAGCGGATCGGGAAACCTGTTCGCAGACATTATGTCAGGTAACTCTTTATTTATTAAACTCAGCGGCTCCGGAAAAGTTGTTGCTGAAAGTCTTTCATGCAACGACCTCTCTGTGGTTATTTCAGGATCCGGTGATACTGAAATCTCTGAGGCAGTATGCCTGGATGCCGATATTAACCTGAGCGGCTCAGGCGATCTGGATATAAGTGGAACAAGTGATAAAGGTCATTTCAGGATATCGGGCAGCGGAGATATAAATGCCGATGAATTTCAGCTTAAGAATGCCACAGAAACAATATCCGGCTCCGGGGATATATTTACCTTTGTCATAAACAGCCTGACAGCAGCAATCTCCGGAAGCGGGAACATTTACCTGAAAGGAGATCCCACCATAAATCAGTCTGTCTCCGGATCGGGCAGAATTATTAAATATTAAGAGAACAACCTCCGACTCCTTGATTTTTTCCTGACTTCTGACGATTAGTGCGGCAGGGATACCATTTTTAAATTATTGGATTCATAAGGTTATTAAAGTCAGAGTCCGGAGAGATAAATTGGAGATTTCATGGCATTTATATTAAGAGCATAGATCTCCACGAATGGATTCACCATGGATCTCAAGGTCCAGATAACTATCGGGATCACCGATAAATTGACGGATTCCATTATTTGAGACAACCCGTCTATTACCCGTGTTGTCCGTGAAATCTGTGGTAAAATAACACAAACCGTATTAGATTACTCCCCGTTAATCCTGATCTTTCTGAGACATCCAGCCAAATAGATTTGACTTTGCCTTAATTGCGGTGTACTTTTGTTAGAACATTCAGGGGAACCATCTTTTACTAAAAACATCCACATGGAAAACTTAGAGGTTGGGGATATTCTGATGTTTCTGGGCACAATCTTCAGCATTGTTGTTTCTATTTACTGCGTAAAAAAGGCAGAAAAACTTAACCGCAGCAGGTTCGGCTGGGCTTTATTCGGATTCTGCCTTCCGCTTATTGCGGTTATTGTTGTGCAATTCATGAAACCCAGGCCAGTATCATAAACTCCCGATCGGGAACATCCGGTTCAGAAAAAAATTCAGTGAGAATATTTGTCTTACCGCAGATATGTTGATGTGTCTGTTTTCCATAAAAAATAAATTTTAGAAAAATTAATCACCTGCTGAACTTTTTCTAAAATCTCTTGTTAATACATCTGGATTCCAATTATTTAATTAATCCAGCCATGAAGCCTTTAATTAAAACCTCAGTAATTGTTATCCTTCTGTCGGGGACAGCAATTAATCTTCCTTCCTGTAAGAAAGAAGCGACTCTTCCTGACGTGACAACAATACCTGTCACGAATATCACTCAGACATCTGCACTGGCGGGTGTAACATTATCAGATGACGGCGGTTCATATGTCACTGCTTTGGGTATATGCTGGAGTTCATCACCAAATCCAACAATCAGTTCCAGCAGCATGATCGTTGGAACGGGTATTGGTACCAATACCGGTATACTTACCGGACTAACTGAAAATACAAAGTACTATGTAAGGGCTTTTGCAACCAATAAGGCCGGGACCAGCTATGGCGATGAGATTATGTTTACAACAAAAGAAATCAACAAAGCATCAGCCATACCGGTTCTGACTACAAATCTGGTTCATACCATTACTTCAAGAACAGCTATTTCAGGCGGTACCATAACCGATGATGGCGGAGAGGATATAATCGCCAGAGGCATTAGCTGGAGCACTACACCGGACTGGTACTTTTATGAAAGCGATGATAATATTTACGGTAACGGACCTGGTTCCGGTTCATTTACAAGTTATCTGTCAAAATTGATTCCGGGAACAACTTACTATATCCGGGCCTATGCAATTACCCAAAATGGCATTGCTTTTGGCTCTACGCTCAGCTTCACCTCTGAAATGGAAGATCCTGATCCTGGTTCGCCATATGGGACAGTATCAGATACAGATGGAAATAACTATAATACCGTCAAGATCGGAGACCAGGTCTGGATGGCAGAAAACCTGAAGACAACCACATATAATGACGGAAAAAGCATCCCTTATTCATCCTTTTATTTTGATGAAATTATTTCAGGTGCCTATACATGGTATGATGAGGACGAAATTGATAATAAAAATACCTACGGGGCACTATATAACTGGTCCGCAGTCAATACAGGCAAACTTTGCCCCGCAGGATGGCATGTGCCCTCAAAGGATGAGTGGATGACTCTGGCGTCATATCTTGGAGGACCGGATATTGCAGGGGGGAAACTTAAGGAGGCTGGTACAGCCCATTGGGTAAGTCCTAATGCAGGGGCAAATAACATAACCGGGTTTACAGCCCTCCCCGGCGGAATGATTGACGCAGCCGGCGGCTTCGGTTCATACTATGGCGGGATAGGTACTGTTGGATTGTGGTGGAGCTCTGAACCGCCATCTGATTATACTTACCCGACTATAATTCTTTACTCTGATACCGGTGCCTTTTCTTTTTCTGAATTTTTGAAAGATGGAATGCCCGGTTTATCCGTGCGCTGCTTGATGGATTAACTGCTATTTGGCCGCCAGCGCTTTCGGATGGCGTCGTTTATACGTGATAAAGTCGGAAATATGTACAGATTCTTTTATATTGTTATAACGGACATTATAGAATTATGACAAAAAAGAGACTTATTTTAACAGGGACTCTGTTATTGGTTTTACTTATTGCCGGATTTTCCGCGTTTGAAAATTATAGCTTCAATAATTATCTGACAACTCAAATGGGAAAGAATATGAATATTCCAATCAATCAAAAAGCGCCTGTCAAATCCGAAGGTACAATTGAAATTAAAGCTCCAATTGACACAGTGTGGCAGGTATTGACTAAAATAGAGGATTGGCCGGAATGGCAAAAAAATGTTACTGAATCAAAACTGGAAGGAACCCTGAAAGAGGGCACCACATTTAAATGGAAAGCGGGAGGTATTTCCTTTGCCTCAAGAATTCATACAATGAAACCCAAAACTATGTTTGGCTGGACGGGTAAAACGACAGGTGCCGGTGCAATACACAACTGGACATTTTTTGAAAATAATGACATTACAAAGGTTCAGGTTGAAGAAAGCTTACAGGGAGTTTTACCAGGGCTATTCAGGAGATACTTTCAAAATAACCTTGACGCCGGTGTGAAAAATAACCTTGAAGAACTCAGGATTGCCTCAGAACATTACAAAAACAAATAAAAAACAACCGGCAACGCTGCGGAATGTACGTTGCCGGCACAGAGGTCTTTCAGATGTCAATGATCTTATTGACTATGACTCCATTCATACTTTGAGTATTCCAATATATCTCCCGGCTGACAATCAAGTACTTCGCAAATAGATTCCAGTGTTGTAAACCTTATAGCTTTTGCCTTGCCGGTTTTCAGTATCGAAAGATTCGACAGATTAAGTCCTACTTTATCTGAAAGTTCATTCAATGACATTTTTCGTTTAGACATCATTACGTCTAAATTCACTATTATGGGCATGATTCAAATTGTTAAGTCGTTTTCATTCTGAATTTCTATTCCCCTTTTTACAATCTGCACAATTACAAAAAGAATAACTGCCATAAAAATCCACACATCAGCTCCCGCGATATTCAATGCTTTCAGGTCAGCCGCCCCTAATCCTTTTTCAGCCATCCAAACTGTATAATTATACCCGTAATATGAGAACAAACCAATGGCTAAAGACAGATAGGATAATTTAATAATGAACCGCCTCAAATCGGAACTGAAAGGCTGGGATAAATTCAGTTTTTTGTCCATGAACAACTTTAAAATAATGTAAAACATAATGGCCTTTAGCACAGCTACAATAGTCATTATTAACGTAATTGCAAAGAAATGTCCGTGATCATAGTTGTAAAGGCTTGACAAATAATCTGCACCCTCCCAGAAATTATTTACTACAAGCGGGTTTATCGCAAGCGTAATAAAAGCCGGGACTGCAATACCACCAGCTTCAACACATAAGCCAATAAAAAAGATCCATGAAAGTATTTTCAATACATTCAAAATCTGACTGGTTGTGATTTTAATTTCCATAATTATAAATTGGTTAATTTTTATTTTGCAAATATCAATATATTTTTATTGATAAACAATAAATATTTATATTTTTTAAATAAATATATCCAAATCACGACCCATCATCCAATAAACTGCCATGAAGTGCTCAATCGCATCACTTTTTCATATATTTTTGGTAATGGCTAAACCGGTAAATCTGCCTTTTTATACTCAGCTCTTCATTTGCAGGGCCAGAACCACTTTGTTTTAGGATACAGGAATACTTAAAAATTAACGGAATATGAATTTTGAAGATTATGACATGGACAGGATGCAGAATGATCCTGAGAATTATAAATGGGGTATTTTTTATTTCAATAAAAAAGATAAAAGAACAATACTTCCCAAAAGAAACAAGCTGTTAGGATGGACAGTGAATTTTGCGAGCCCTTACTCCTATTTAATACTTGCCGGAATATTAGTTCTCGCAATTCTTATGGATACCTTGTTTTCAAAATAATATTACTTGAATAAAATCCTGCTAAACTATTAGTATTTTGTGGAACTAAAATTCAATAAACAGAAAAAGCATTCCACTCAGTTTCTTCAGAGAATTAATAAGCCAAAGTCTATGAAATACCTAAGATGTTTCGTGTACTGCACAATTATTGCAATCCTGCTTACAGGAAAACTTGCAGCTCAGCAGCCTGCTGTGATAAAAATTGATTTCGACAGGCAGATTGATACGATTGACCCAAACATTTACAGTGCATTTGTCGAGCCGATCAGAACAACTGTTTACGGAAGCATTTATGACCCAAAGTCGCCTTTAGCGGATGAAAATGGTTTCCGGAAAGATTTAATCGATCTGTTAAAAGAATTGAATATACGAAGTGTAAGATGGCCGGGGGGAAATTTTGTATCAGGTTACAACTGGGAAGATGGCATTGGCCCGAAAGAAAAACGGCCTGCAAAAAGGGATCTGGCCTGGAATCAGATTGAGACCAACCAGATGGGAACCGATGAATACGTAAAATTCTGCAGCCTGATTGGCGCTGATAACTTTTTATGTTTAAACGGAGGAACCGGAACTCTTGACGATGCACGCAACTGGGTTGAATATTGCATCGGAGAAAAGGGCACTTACTATGCCGACCTCAGAATCAAAAACGGTAACGAAAAACCTTTCAATTTAAAATATGTAGCTCTTGGAAATGAAATTGACGGCCCCTGGCAAATGGGACAAAAAAGTGCCGAGGATTACTGCAAATTCGCTTTGGAAGCGGCAAAGCTCATAAATTTACTTGATAAAAACATTAAGCTTGTTGCATCAGGTGCATCACTTTACAGACCCGGAAATGAGTGGGTGGAATGGAACGACTACGTACTTGATAAGATGGTAGGGAAAATTGACTATCTCTCAGTACACCGTTATGCAACTGAAGCTCTGCCCGGCGGAAGAAGCAACAATGTATTTTCCGACAACATGTCCTTAGGACTGGATATCGACGAAAAGATTGAAACAACAAAAGCGCTAATTCAGAAAGCAATTGTGAAGTCGGGTTCCAAACGCCCTGTTTATATTTCGTTTGATGAATATTCACCCGGGTTCGGAGGTCTGCTCAGTTCGCTTATGCTCGGTCAGCATCTGAATTCATTTATCCGGCATGCCGATGTTGTCAAAATGGCCAATTTAACAATGATTACAAACCTGGTTGGAAATTCGCCTGAAGGGGATTTTAAAAATTCATTGTATTACACATTCTCGTTGTATTCGAAAAATGCGATAGGAACAGCTCTGGATGTAAAAACAATTTGCGAAACATACAATAACTCAATATTCAGTAATATCCCTTACCTCGATGTGACGGCCGTATTAAATACCGAAGCAAAAAAAGTTGTTATCAATGTTGTGAACAGGCACGAAACAAAGGATATAGAAACAAATATCGACCTCCAGACCGGAACATATTCAGGAAAAGCAACAATTAACCTGATTAACGCTAAAACAATCGATGCCAGAAATACAAGAACTGAACAACCAATAAAAATTGAGACAAAACAGGTAAGTTTTAAAGGGAATTCAATCAAACATGCTTTCCCGGCACATTCATTTACCCAGATTGAAATACAATACAACTAAAAACAATTAAGGTCAGTCATACAGTTAAAATCAAAATTATATTATCATGAAAACCAGGCAACGTAAAATTTTATTTTTAGTACTGTTTTCAATCCTGTTGATGGCTTTTATGCCAGGTAATGAGAAAGCAAAAAAGCCAATATACCTGAATACGGCATATTCATTTAAAGAAAGGGCTGCCGATCTGGTTTCGAGAATGACGCCCGAAGAGAAACAAAGCCAGCTGGGAAATACAATGCCGCCCATTCCACGCCTGGGAGTGAATCACTATGATGTCTGGGGTGAAGCGCTTCACGGAATAATGGGCAGAAACAACAACAGCGGCATGACGGCAACTTCTTTCCCCAACAGCGTGGCCGTAGGTGCAACCTGGGACCCGGAGCTGATCAAACGCGAAACAAAAGTGATTTCCGACGAAGCCCGGGGCTTTAATCATGATGTTATTTTCACACTTACATACTGGTCGCCTGTTATTGAACCGGCCCGCGACCCCCGCTGGGGACGAACTGCCGAGACTTTCGGCGAGGACCCTTTTCTTGTTTCTCAAATCGGTAAAGGTTTTATTCAGGGCTTAATGGGCGACGACCCGACTTACCTGAAAGCTGTTCCATGCGGGAAACACTATTTTGCAAACAACACAGAGTTTAACCGCCACTCCGGCAGTGCAAACATGGACGACCGCGATATGCGCGAATTTTATCTTCTGCCTTACAGAACCCTTATAAGGGAAGATAAACTTCCGGCAATCATGACAGCCTACAGCGCTGTAAACGGAATACCGGTTTCAGCAAGCAAATTCCTTGTTGATACAATCGCCCGCAAAACTTACGGTCTCGATGGCTATGTTACCGGCGACTGCGGTGCGATTGACGATATGCTGAGAGGACATCGTTATACAAAAAGTCCTGAAGTATCGGCAGCCCTGGGACTCAAAGCAGGTGTTGATACCGATTGCGGTAGTGTATACCAGTCGAGCGCTCTTAAAGCTGTGCAACAGGGAATACTCACCGAAGGTGAAATTGACAAGGCGCTCGTGAATATGTTCTCAATAAGAATGAGGATAGGAGAATTTGACCCTCGCGAAATAGTTCCCTATACCGGAATCAAGCCAGGCATTATAAACGACCCTTCCCATAATAACCTTGCACTTGAAATTGCAACAAAAACACCAGTGCTGTTAAAAAACAGCACTGTCACAAAAACCGGAGAAAAAGCGCTGCCTGTTGATTTAAAACAAGTTAAAAAAATAGCTGTCCTGGGGCCACAGGCCGACAAGGTTGAACTGGGCGATTATTCCGGCCAGGTTGAACCTCATTTCAGCATATCGCCGCTTGAAGGCATTCAAAACTACATCAAAGAGCATAATCTTAATACCGAAATAGTTTCAAGGGTCAGCGGAAATACTGATAAGAATACTGACTTCTTAACGGTGAATACATTTTCAACTATCCGTAATGGAGAAGTGTTGAAAGAATTCAATGCAACACAATTTGTTTCTTCAGCTCCCGGTCTTATTGTTGCTTCAAGATTCGGACGTACTTCAATTAGCGGTATAAAGGATGGCGACTGGACTGCCTATGATAATGTAGATATTACAAATGTCGATTCAATCAGATTCAATCTGAGTTCAACCGCAGAGGGAGGACTTCTTGAGGTGAGGGTCGGTTCTTCTACAGGCAATATACTGGCA
Source organism: uncultured Rikenellaceae bacterium (assembly GCA_964555805.1). Taxonomy (GTDB): domain Bacteria; phylum Bacteroidota; class Bacteroidia; order Bacteroidales; family VadinHA17; genus LD21. The sequence continues at coordinate 7,548 of CAZKTX010000003.1, read as the reverse complement.
TCAGCAACAATCAAGGGCGGTCGGCAAAATGATGGATTTCCGGGTTTTGCACCTCCAAGAGTTTTACCGGTGAAAATTAACACACTGGGCATCACAGGCCCGCAAACCCTTGTACTTGTGTTTCGCGAATCAGCAGAAAAGGAGATTGACGCTGAAACACTTAAGCTGGCTGCCGGTTCCGATGTCGCTTTAATTTTTGTGGGTACCGATCAAACCACAGGAAGAGAGGAATCCGACCGTTTTTCAATAACCTTGCCGGGCAATCAGAATGAACTGATAAAAGCGGTTGCCGCGGTAAATCCAAATACAATTGTAGTGATGCAGACAATGGGAATGGTTGAAGTGGAACAATTTAAAAATCTCCCCAACATTTCCGGAATTATCTGGACAGGCTACAACGGCCAGGCGCAGGGAACTGCAATTGCGAAAATATTGTTTGGCGATGTAAACCCGGGCGGAAAGCTGAATGTAACCTGGCATAAATCGTTAAGCGACCTGCCTGATTTCAACAATTATACCTTGCGCGGAGATGGCACAAACGGTCGCACCTACTGGTACTTCAGCAAAGATGTGTCGTACGAATTTGGATTTGGAATGTCGTACACATCATTTGAATACAGCAATTTTGCAATCAGCAAAACAAGCATCACGCCAAACGATAAACTTACTGTCAGTGTTGATGTTCAGAACACCGGAAATGTTGACGGAGATGAAATTGTTCAGGTTTATCTTAAAACGCCCGATAGCCCCGCATCGCTTCAAAGACCGATAAAACGGCTGAAGGGATTTAAAAGGGTGAGCATCCCCCGGGGACAGGTTAAAACAGTCTCAATAGATATAAACTGCCAGGACCTCTGGTTCTGGGATTCAGAAAAAGGAAAAATCACTTTCGACCCGGGCAGGTATGTTTTTGAGATAGGTGCATCGTCAAGAGACATAAAAGGACAGGTTGAAGCCAAAATGAACGGCAGCCTGAAACCTGTTTTAACAACAGTAGTGGCCGAATGCGACAAGGTGGTCTTACGGCCCGGAAATATTGTGCAGACAAGTGTTACTGCCAGCATGTCGGACGATAGTTTCTTCGATATCACAAAAGCTCAGATCAAATACAAAAGCAACAACCCCGGTGTTGCGAGTGTTGATGAAAAGGGCAAGGTAACGGCCACTGGCGTGGGTGTTGCATCGATTTATGCTTATGTTACAATTGACGGAACCACAGTTTCAAACAGCTACCCGGTTAAGGTTATGCCCGATCTGAATCCAAAAGCAATTACAGTTAACGGGAAAAAAATACCGGGCTTCGATAAAGAGATCAAGGCTTACAGTTATCTGCTGAAAAGCAATGCTAAATTACCCGTTGTAAAAGCTGAAGCTCAGGGCAGCGGTATTTCAGTTGAAATTGAACAAGCGAAGTCAATACCGGGAACCACTATAGTAAGGTTGATTGACGATGTCACACTTGAAAAGAATATCTACTACCTGAATTATGATTCAGAATCTGTAAGCGATGAATTCAATGGCGGCGCAGTTGATCCCCGGTGGGAATGGGTCCGTGAAAACAAACCAACCTACAGTTTGTCCCGGAAAACAGGTTCGCTTACAATCACAAGTGAACAGGGAGGTGTCCTGGAGGCAACAAACAATGCTAAAAATATACTGCTGCAAAGCGCCAACAACGACTGGACAATAGAAACCCGGCTGGTTTGTTCCAGAACTCCGTCCCAGCCTGAAAATGCAGGAATCCTTGTTTATCAGAACGACGATAATTTTGTGAAGCTGATGTTCAGGGCCGTGATTAAAACAACCAGGGCAAGGGGAGTGCAACCCGGTACAATTGACCTTGTAATGGAAGAAAACGGCATTGCAAAATCCCTGGCAACCTTTAACCTCCGGAATGAAGTCATTGGCGACAATGCACTGATTCTCAAACTGGAGAAAAAAGGAGGTACATACACGGCTTATTATTCAACTGACGGGAAGACTTTCGAATTGCTTGGAACCGCAAATATGCTGTTAAAAGACATCAGGGCCGGTTTGATAGTATGCGATGGCATTGTAACACAATACATGAAAAGCACCTTCTGGTTCGATTCCGATGCCACTAAATTAAATACACCTTTTGATGTTTCATTCGATTACTTCCGTATAAAGAATTCCGGATTAAAATAGTAAAATACAACCAGTAATGAAAAATCTCCTAATAGTGCTGCTGCTCATGTCAATCGGGACAGCCGGGTTTACTCAGGAAACAGTCTTTCCTTCGGGAACCTTACCGACATCAACCAACATCCTGGGCGCTGATTATCCCCGCATCGACTCTTTGGGCAGTGTGCATTTCCGGATTGGCGCCCCTGATGCAACAAGTATTTCAGTAAGTCTTGGAAATGTCCCGCTTGCAAAAGGCGAGGATGGTTTCTGGACGGGCGTAACAAAGCCTCAGGACCCGGGCTTCCATTATTACACTCTTAAAATAAACGGTGTTGATGTAGCCGACCCGTCAAGTGAGACATTTTTTGGTGCAGGCCGGATTATGAGCGGAATTGAAATTCCTGAAAAAGGTGTCGGTTTTTACGACATTAAAAATGTTCCCCATGGCGAGGTTCGCTCATTCTACTACTGGTCCTCATCGTTCAAGGAAACACGCCATGCATATATCTATACGCCACCCGGTTACGATAAGGATATAAAGAACCGTTATCCGGTGTTGTATTTACAGCACGGGATGGGTGAAGACAGGCGTGCATGGCCAAATCAGGGCCGCACAAATTTCATTCTCGACAACCTGATTGCAGAAGGCAAAGCCAAACCTATGATAGTTGTGATGGAAGATGGCGGTATTGCCAGAGGTTTCGGTACACCTATCCGTGATAAATCCGGCAAAATTCTGCCCCGGCCGCAAGGTCAGGGCCCCGGCCGCCGGGGTGGTCCAGGACAAGGACCCAATTTCTGGGACGAATTTACCGAAATCATTATTACCGACCTGATCCCTGCTATCGATGAAAATTTCAGAACCTTGAGCAATCGAGAAAACCGTGCTATAGCAGGTCTTTCACTAGGAGGTACCCAAACTTACCAGATCTCACAGGCCAATCTCGACAAGTTCGCCAATATTGGTGTTTTCAGCGCCCCATTCGGATTCCCCGGCGTTGAAACCGGATATAAGGGTTTATTGGCGAAACCAGATGAATTTAACAAACTGGTGAAAGTTTTCTTTATAAGTATGGGATCGAAAGAAGGTCCGAACACAGGACGCACAATCCACGAGACGCTTGATAAGGCAGGTATAAACAATGTGTATTACGAAGCGCCCGGTACGGCTCACGAATTTCAGACATGGCGTAAAAGCCTGCATCTTTTTACACAACTTTTATTTCAAAACAAATAATTGATAAACTACTACAGATGAAATATTTGATTCCGATCGTCGGATTTCTCATGATTATGCCCTTAGGATTAAGGGCACAGCAGGCCAACGTAAATCTCGATTACAATCCGCAAAAGAACACCGAAGGCCTTATCCCCTTCAGCGCTGCTGTAAATTCGCCCGAGGTTCACGACGACAATACAGTTACTTTTCGTCTGAAAGCGCCCAATGCGCAAAAGGTTGTTTTGCCCACCGGGGCAATATACACTGCCAATGGCCTGGGCAGGGAGCCTCTTCCGTTCACAAAAGGCGAAGACGGCATCTGGACACTTACAATCGGGCCGCTCAAACCAGATATGTATGCTTACCATTTCAATGTAGATGGAGTTCAGATTGCCGACCCCGGTAATACATATGCTGCTTTTACGGCCATGCCGCCTTACAGTGAGCTGATTATACATGGCGACGGGCCTGCCTATTACGATGCCCGGAATGTCCCTCACGGAACCGTGACCAGGCATGTTTACAACTCGGAAGTGACAAACGGGGAGCGCGAACTTTACGTTTACACTCCCCCAGGTTACAATCCCAGGAAAAAATATCCGGTCTTGTATCTGCTGGGCGGAAGCGGTGAACTTCCATCCAACTGGGTATTCGACGGAAGGGTGAATTTTATCATGGACAACCTCCTGGCCGAGAGAAAAGCTGTACCCATGATAATTGCAATCCCCAATAACCAGGTAATTCACAGGAATCATCCAAAGCACACCGAACTGACTTTCGATATCTTTGAAAAGGAGCTGCGAAATCATGTAATTCCGCTTGTTGATAAAGCTTACAGCACAATCAAGTCGCCTAAAGGCAGGGCCATCTCAGGCTTGTCGATGGGAGGCCGGCACAGCATGTTTGTCGGTTTTCGTTCACTCGACCTGTTTGCAAATTTCGGCATTCTCAGCGCCGGTGATACAGAAGCAGAAACTTCGCTTGCGCAGTTTTTAAACGACCCCAAAGTGAATGAAAAGGTGGATTACCTTTTTGTCGGCCAGGGGACAGAGGAAGCCTCCGTATTCATGGGACAAAGGTGTGTGGCTCTCCACGAAGCGCTGTTGAAACATAACATCGAACATGAATATTATGTTGGTGGTCATGGCGGCCATGACTGGGCCACCTGGAGGCACCTGTTGTATTACAGGTTTTTACCCAACCTGTGGAAAGGCAAATAGCTTAAACCAAACAGCGACCCGGATATTCCGTCAATCAATATTCTTCTTCTCTGTTTTCCAGTTCGGATCTTTTGAGAGACCGCAGGGATTTCCCGTGAACATCTTCCCGGCTTCCTTGTCGCCTTTCAGCTGCCACTTGAACCATGCTGTTGCTACTTTTGAAAATTCACCTCCGTGAGGCTGGCTGTATGTTCCCCCGTGCCCTACATCCATGTTTGCAGCAAAAACCGGAACGTGGTTAATACGTTTGAAATCATCCATCCCGTTCGCATAGGCGATGTCCTTTTCTCCGCCCAGAATATAAAGTGTCGGCGAATGCAGCTTTGAGAGATGATCCTTTGTGAGACCAGGCATACCTGCCATTCCGCTTCCCGGAGAAGGCAAAATACCGCTGTTGCATACCACAGCTGTAGTAATCCGTGGGTCAGGTGCAATTTCGAGTGTTTGCAAACCTCCGCATGACATTCCGCTTACCGCAATTTTCGTTATGTCTATTTTCTTGTAATACGGGCTTTTTTTATCGCTGTTCTGTGCAATCGCCCAGTTGATAGCGTCAGTCAGCTGAGATGATGTCGATCGCCCGCTGCCTTTTTGTCCTTCCTGAGGCATGGGTCCGATTGCGATAACCAGAAAACCATGGGACGAAACTTCGGACAGAAAATTTACATGCTCCCACGGTGAATTTGCGCAAGCTCCGTTACCCCAGGCAATTACAGGCAGCTTCTTCTTCTTTTTGAAAGAGCTCAGATCCTTTGGCCTGAAAACAGTATGTGTCGGCAGGGTGCTTTCCGAAAGCATTATTGCCTTGTAAGGGCCCGTTCCGCCATCTTCAACAGTTCTTGAAACAGGCTGACCACTTACAGCCGGAACCTGCGCATTTACAGATGTAAAAAAACCAAATCCTGCAAATGCCAGGATCATAAAGAATGCCGCTTTTTTCATGATAAAGTTTTTAATTTTCCTTCAATAAATTTAAGGATTAATTCTTACTATTTGCCGTAGTCATACCAATTTATGTAAAATGACTACGGGCAATGATCAGGAAAATGCAAAGGGTAGAAAAATATCCGTATATTCATTCCTTTAATTCTGAATCATGGAAAAAATTAAAACCGGTTTTACATCAGCAAAAAGAAAGAGAATTGCTCTCTTAACAGTTCTTATGATCCTTGTATCTGTTACTGGAATCAGTCAAAAGAACAGACAAAAGGGAAACCAGCCTTCCAACTCACCCTTGTTTACAGATTTCGTGTATCAGGGAAACGATAAAGTTTACAACGATTTCCCGTTGAAGCCGGATGAGTTTTACAACCCGGTTCTGCAGGGCTGCTATCCCGACCCGTCGATTACAAGAAAAGGCGACGATTATTATTTGGTTTGCTCATCGTTTGCAATGTTCCCCGGGGTGCCGATCTTTCATTCAAAGGATCTTGTAAACTGGACACAAATCGGCCACGTCCTCGACCGGAAATCGCAGCTGATTGTGCACGATTGCGGAATCAGTTCAGGTATTTATGCGCCACAGATCCTGTACAACCCCAACAACGATACTTTTTACATGATAACAACCCAGATATCCGGAGGCATCGGAAATATGGTTGTAAAAACAAAAGACCCGCTGAAAGGCTGGAGCGATCCGATAAAGCTTGAATTCAACGGAATCGACCCTTCGCTTTTCTTTGACGATAACGGGAAAGCTTACATAATTCACAACGATGCTCCCGACCGCGGAAAAGCGTTGTACGAAGGTCATCGCGTGATTAAAATCTGGGAATACGATGCTGAAACCGACAAAGTTATCCCCGGAACCGACAAAATTATTGTTGATGGTGGTGTTGACCTGGCAAAAAAACCGATCTGGATTGAAGCTCCACATATTTACAAGAAAAACGGGAAGTATTACCTGATGTGTGCAGAAGGCGGCACCGGCGACTGGCACAGCGAAGTTATTTTTATTAGCGACAATCCAAAAGGACCTTTCATACCGGCGCCGGGTAATCCGATCCTTACTCAAAGACATTTCCCGAAAGAAAGGGTAAACAAAGTGGATTGGGCCGGTCACGCCGACCTGGTTTTAGGGCCTGATAACGAAAAATATTACGGAGTATTCCTTGCCGTACGCCCGAATGAAAAGCAAAGGGTGAACACAGGCCGCGAGACTTTTATTCTGCCGGTGGACTGGTCGGGGAAATTTCCTGTTTTCGAAAACGGGCTTGTTCCGATTGAACCTAAACTGAAAATGCCCAATGGGGTAACAGCTAACCTTACCGGGCAGAATGAATTCCTCCCCAATGGAAACTTCACTTTTACAGACAATTTTACGGGTGAAAAGCTTGACTACCGCTGGATTGGCTTGAGAGGACCGCGTGAAGAGTTTATTACTGCATCAAAAAAGGGTTTGCAGATCAAACCATTCGAAACAAATATAAAGGAGGTCAAACCTACTTCAACACTCTTTTACAGACAGATGCACAAAATCTTTTCGTTTGCGGCAACAATTGATTACAAACCCGGAACTGAAAAAGACCTGGCCGGCATTGTGGCTATGCAAAGCGAAAGGTTTAACTATGTTTTTGGAATCACAAAAAAGGGAGCCGATTATTATATCTTGCTTGAAAGAACTTCGGGGAAATTCAGAAGCCGCGAAACTGAATCGAAAATCATTGCAAGCGCCAGAATCGACATAAGCAAACCTGTTCGTTTACAGGTGTCAGCAAAAGGCGATGATTATGAATTCAGCTATTCAACAAACGGAACCGACTTTGTGAACCTTGGCGGAACTGTTTCGGGCGATATCCTTTCAACAGATGTGGCAGGAGGATTTACAGGTTGCCTGCTTGGATTGTATGCGACATCGGCAAATAATACATTGCTGCCATAATCTTAACAGCCTTGTAATCAATGCATTATTTGTGTTTTTTATCTTTGTGCCTTAGCGTCTTAGTGGCAAAATTGATTCTG
>CAZKTX010000002.1:0-52392 GCA_964555805.1 uncultured Rikenellaceae bacterium | reverse complement strand
CCGTTGCAATAAGGATATTTTTATAGCCGAGCTTTGCAATGTGATCGATCACCTTACGGGCTCCATCGGAATAGTCGGTGCAGACCGTATTGAGCCGCAGGTTCCTGACGGATTTCTCGAGTAAAACAAAAGGATATCCCATCGCCCTGAGGGAACGGATTGTATAATCATCCGCCGCATCACCTGTAAGGATAAGTCCGCTGTAAAACTTCTTGAAAGCGCCTACCATTCTGTTGTACCTCCCGTCATCAGGATCCTTTGTCATTATCGAGAACCCGACCCCGATACTGCCAAAGGCTTTCTGAAGATAAGGTGTTATTCCATAAACGAACGGATCGTGCAGCGAAGGAACTATCATCCCTATGATTCCGGGCTTTTCTTCGACGGAAGCACTTTCAACCGGATCCCTTTGCAGATCAAAATATCCCATTTGTCTTGCAAGAGCAAGCACCTTTTCCTGGGTATCCTTCCGGATCCCATGCTGGTCAGCTTTGTTATTAAGGACCAGCGACACCAAAGTACTGGACACACCCAGCCTTTCAGCTAAATCTTTATTCTTGACTTTTTTCCCCATTTTCCCCTAAAAATTGGAGATTCTAAATTAGAACCTTTTTTTAAATCAGGGAAACGTATTAAGTATTTTTAACTTATAGGGATAACTCGATAACTAAATATTTCAAACAGTAAGAATATTCAGCAACTAAAAAGTCAAACGTCTATTTTCTCGGAGGCTGTATTCCTCTTTGTTTAGCTGCTTCCTCAAGCCGCTGCTGCCATTTTGATTTCTTTAATGGCTTTTTCCTGTTTTCCTCTAGTGTGGCCAGAACCTTATTTTCATCAATGAATCTCTTGGAGATTATGTTCTGCAAATATGTAAGTATGTTGGCCAGGAAGTAATAATAAGTCAGACCTGCGCTAAAATTATTCAACATGAACATGAACATTACCGGCATCATATACATCATCATCTTCATTCCCGGCTGATCCTGACCCGGCGATGCGCTTGTCATTTTCATTGTGAGAAGAGTTGACGCTGTCATCAACAGGGTAAAGAGGCTGACATGGTCACCATAAATAGGTATCTTGAATGGCAGATTCAGTATTGAATCATAAGTTGAAAGGTCGGTCGCCCAAAGGAAGGCCTCCTGCCTCAGTTCAATCGAAACCGGGAAGAACCTGAACATTGCAAACAGAATAGGCATCTGAAGAAGCATAGGAAGGCACCCTCCCATTGGATTTATGCCTGCCCGCTTGTACAGGTCCATCGTGGCCTGCTGTTTTTTCATTGCATCTTCCTGCTTCGGGAATTTCTTGCCGATCTCTTCAACCATTGGCTTCAAAACCTGCATCTTGGCTGTGGACTGATATGATTTGAATGTAAGCGGAAACAGAACAATTTTGATCAGGATTGTAAGGATCAGTATGATCAATCCGTAGCTGCCAATGTACTTTTCGAGCCAGTTGAAGACAGGAATTATCATAAACCTGTTGATCCATCCGATTATATTCTTTCCTAGAAATACGAGCTTGTCAAGCTCGAGTCCTTCTTTTTTCAGAGTGGAAATGTGGTTCGGACCATAATAAAGTTTCATTCCGACATTATTATCGGTTCCGGGAGTGTAAGGAACTCCAACCTCTGCGGTATAATACCTGATATGCTTTGGATCGGCCGGTGTTTTTGTGGAGACTACCATACCGTTCAGGAAGTGATCCTTGCTTATAATAACAGATGAGAAGAACTGATCCTGGAAGGCTATCCAGCTAAGTTTTGTTGGAAGGTCTGAGGTCTCGACATCTTTTGACTGCCTGAGCCTGATGCCTTCAACGTCGTCCTGGAAATACTTGTATTTGATTGTAGTGTAATATTCCTCATTCTGCCTCCCTTTTTCCTGCTGAGGCAAATACATCCGCCAGTCGAGGGTTATGCTGCTCAGGTTCGGGGCAACGACTCCATCGAGTGATTTGAAGGCGACATCAAAATCAACCATGTACCTGTCGGGCTCTAACGTATATTTATACTCTATATATTTATCATCGCCGGCAAGAAGTCTTAGTACTACACTTCCGGAGCCATTTGTTACAGTCACATGATTGTCGCCTCCAACCGGTGTAAAGAACAGATCGTTTGTCTGAATCGCCTTGTTGTCGGCTGTATAGAAATTGAAGCCAAACACTGTTGAATCGCCCGAAAAGAGGATCAGCGGAAGCGAGTCGTGAGTTGTGTAATCTTTAACCCTGGCGGAGTAGACCTTTCCTCCCCTTGTTGCAATTTTCAGTTCAATCCTGTTGTTTTCAAGAGTAATGAACTCATTATTCCCTGAAACAGCGGCTCCGAAAGCTCCATATCTGCCCGAATCGGGCACAAACGCAGCGGGAACCGGGTTAAGCGATCCTGAAGGCGTATTAACAGCTTGTATTGTATCAGCTGTCTGTGCTGCAGGGGCGAAACCCAGAAGTCGGTTGATCTCATTGACTTTTGCCACCGCATCAGCCTGGTTAGGCTTAAAGCGAAGCGCATTTATATATTCAGCCCTCGCATTTTCAAGATCACCGGCAGCGTACAATGAATCAGCCACTTCGATGACCGAAGAGTAAGCTTTGTTCATCCTGCTGCCGTTATAAACACTGAATCCGATAAAAATTGCGAATATCAGAATCAGTCCTGTAATAGTATTCCTGTCCATTCTACTGTATTAATATTATCCTTCCGCCACACTCACTTTATGCATGCCTTAATGAAACTCACAAACAGAGGATGCGGATTCTCTACTGTGCTGCTATATTCGGGATGAAACTGAACTCCGATAAACCATTTATGTGCTGGGATCTCGATGATCTCCACCAGGTCCGATTCAGGGTTAATCCCTGAAGGGATCATGCCATTATTTTTAAAGTCATCGCAGTAGCTGTTATTGAATTCATATCTGTGGCGGTGCCTTTCAATGATTTCAGTTTTGCCGTAAGTTTTTGATGCAAGAGTTCCTTTTGCTACTTTGCATTTGTAACCTCCCAACCTCATCGTACCCCCTTTATCGGTAACACTTTTCTGTTCCTCCATGAGGTCGATCACCGGATGGTGCGTCTTGTGGTTGAATTCTGTCGAGTTTGCTCCGGAAAGGTTCAATACATTCCTCGCAAATTCGATAACAGCGCATTGCATTCCAAGGCATATACCCAGGAAAGGCATGTTTTTCTCCCTTGCATACCTTGCTGCAGCTATTTTACCGTCAATGCCACGCGATCCAAATCCGGGTGCGACAACTATACCTTTCATTCCATCCATAATTCTGTCGACATTGTCGTCAGTAACATCCTCCGAATGAATGAATACAACATCAACTTCACATTCATTCATTGAACCTGCATGTATAAATGCTTCATTAATCGATTTATATGCATCAGGCAGTTCAACATACTTTCCTACAAGTCCGATCCGGACTGAGTTTTTCGGATTCTGTAACTTTCTCAGAAAATCCCTCCATTCGGTAAGAGGCGGTTCTTCTGAAGAAGGAAGAGAGAGCTTTTTAAGCACCGTAACATCGAGCTTCTCTTCAAGCATCTTCAACGGAACCTCATATATTGTCGAAACATCAATCGATTCGATTACAGCATTCTCCTCCACGTTGCAGAATAGTGCAACCTTCCTCCTTATATCGCGGGTAAGGTTTTTCTCGGTCCTCAGCACCAGTATTTCAGGCTGGATCCCTGCTTCGAGCAAAGCTTTAACAGAGTGCTGGGTTGGTTTGGTCTTAAGTTCCCCTGATGACGATAAATAAGGAACCAGTGTCAGATGAATCACGATGCAGTTTTTGGGCCCCAGCTCCCACCGGAGCTGCCTTACCGCCTCGATATAGGGAAGCGATTCAATATCGCCCACTGTACCTCCGATCTCGGTTATAACGATGTCAAATTTACTGCCCGAGCCCAGAATCTTGATTCTTCTCTTTATCTCATCCGTTATATGCGGTATAATCTGAACTGTTTTGCCGAGATAATCACCTTTCCTCTCCTTGTTTATAACAGTCTGGTAAATCCTCCCCGTTGTGACATTATTTGCCTGGCTCGTAGGTACATTGAGGAACCTCTCGTAATGCCCCAGATCAAGGTCAGTTTCGGCCCCGTCGAGAGTGACGTAGCATTCACCGTGTTCATAAGGGTTAAGGGTTCCGGGATCGACATTAATGTAGGGATCGAGTTTCTGGATAGTAACCGAATAGCCCCTTGCCTGAAGGAGCTTTGCAAGGGAAGAAGAAATAATCCCTTTTCCCAGTGAAGATGTTACTCCGCCTGTTACAAAAACATATTTTACCTCGGCCAACTTAGGGAAATTTATTGGTTCAATTCTGATTCTTTTGGTTACTCGTCAAGTCCTGACTGGTCAATCATTCTGACTTTTTCTTCGAGCGTTTTGATCATTTTCTTTGCACTCTCGATCTTATTCTGCACTTCCCTGATCATGGTTTCCGCATTTGTCGACTTGGCAAAGAAGCCTATGTTGTTTTCCCATAGTACAATGTCACTTTCAAGCTGTTTTATTTTCGTAAAGAACTTGTCGCGCTCATTATGGACTTTCCTCGAAGCCTTTGGATTAGTCCTGAGACTGTCGAGTTTGGTCCTGTATTTCAGGATAGTCTTGTCCTCATCAGCTATTTTCAGCCTGTCAAATTCCTTATTAAGCGCGTTTCTGTACCTGTTTGTTATCTCTTCCTTTTTATTGAAAGGAACAAATCCTATTTCAGTCCATTTTCGCTGCAGGTCCTTAAGCCTTTCGAATGCAAGATGCACATCATTGCCCGGTTCAAATTTCTCAAGTTCCTCGATTATGGCGATTTTGGCTCTAAGATTGTCTTCATAAGATGAATCGAGGGTGGAGAAGTGCTCAGTTTTCCTGTTGAAGAAATGATCACAGGCCTTTCTGAATCGTTTCCAGGTCTTCTCTGACAGTTTCCTGGGAACAGGTCCGATTCCCTTCCATTCCTTCTGAAGTTTGATCAGTGCATCAGATGTGGCTTTCCAATCGGTGCTTTCCTGAAGGGCTTCTGCCTGAACGCAAAGCTCCGTCTTAAGCTGTAGATTGTTAATCTGAGTCTCCTTGTTATCAGCATAGAAAGTCCGCTTTTTCTCAAAGAAAGCATCACAGGCTTCCCTGAAACGCTGATAAACCCTTGTGTTCTGCTTTTTTGGAGCAAACCCGATAGTCCTCCACATTTTCTGAAGGGAAACGATTCTGTCGGCTTTCTCGTCAAAATCCTTGAAATTCTTCATTTCAGCGAGATTGATAGCTTCAACCTCTTCGCACAAAGCTATTTTTGCCTCAAGGTTCTTTCTCTGGTCGTCTTTCTGCTTCTCGAAGTATTCATGGTGCCGCTTGTTTACCTGGCCTGTGGCTTCCCTGAACCGATCCCATATCTCATTTTTGGATTCCTGCGGCACAGGTCCTATTTCGCGCCACTGGTCGTGAAACTCCTGAAGCAATCTGAAGGCATTCACCGCGTTGGGCTCGAGCATAAGTTCCTCTGCCTTTTCACACAGCCGGACCTTGAGTTCGAGATTTTTTCTCAAATCAAGGTCTCTCAACTCCTTATTTATCTTTATATAATCATAGAAGATTTCCACACTGTGGTGATAGTTTTCCCACAGGTCTTTAAGGGAGGCCTGCGGAACCACACCAATTGAATGCCATTCATTCTGAAGCGACCTGAAATCATGAAACGTTTTGTTTATTGACTCTTCACGGTTAACAAGATCCTTTATCTTATCGATTATATCGTATTTCTTCTTGAGATTATCATATTTCTCGGCTTCCTGAACCCTTGAGTAATCATTTTTCTTCTCCCTGTACTTGTCGAGAAGTTCTTTTACCTGGTAGTCAAGAGGGTCGACCCATATCTTGTAATCCTCGATCTTGCCTCCACCTTCAAGAAATTTGCTCTTGCGTTCTTCGGCCTCTTGCCTTATTTTCTTGTAAAAGAGAGTCTTTATCCTCTCTACATCCTCACGGATCTCAGCAGGAGGCCTGTTCTCGATTATCAGGCCAAGAGTCTCTGCAAGCTCGTGTTTTGAGAAGCCGGAATAATCCACAGGCGGAAGTTCTGATTCATCCTCTTCATGAACTTCTTTAGCTACTCCCTGAAATGGTTCATCAGTTTCCTGAACTCCATCAACTGCTTCCTGAACTGCATCAACCGCTTCCTGAACTGCCTCAGCAGCTTCCAAATCAGCTTCAGGAATATTCACCTCTTTGTCTTCCAGTCCGTCTTCTTCTTTGTCCCCGGCAGCCTTTTCTGCTTCTGCCGTTTCATTATCTAATGTGTTCTCAGTACCCGAAGCGATCATTTCCGCCTCGTTCTGTTCTTCCCGAACAGTGTCATCCGGATTATCTTTAATCATATCCAATCCTTTAAGGTTCAATATCTTCAATAATACTCCATACCATGGTGACCCATGATTTTTTCAGACTACGAAAATATTGAATTATTTATTAAAACTCAAACTATTATGGAAAAATAAGAAATAGACGCTGATAAAGCTCAAATGCAGTAATTGATGAAATATTAAGGGTTAGCGGAAGTGTTTGCAGTATGTTTAAAACATGATTATTGTCTGCTTAAAAAATTGATATATTTGAATTCAGTAATTGTAAAATCGGATTATCCGGAATTTTCAAATCAGGAAAAGATGAAAAGCAATGATGCATTCTTTGCAATTGTGGTTATTGCAGCAGTTGGTATAAGCCTCTACCGAAAGTATTACAAAAAAGGAAAAGAGAAGCAGTCTGTTCAGAAACCGGCTGCTAGCGGCTCGTTGCATTCGGTCAGGGATGACTATGAGCCTTATTCAGGGAAATATCCCGGCTCCGGTTCCGGGAAACAAGATGCCTGACAGGATTAAGAATTTTCTCAAGCAAACGAAGGTCCTCAGTTATAATTTCCGCGGTACCCTGCATGTTTTGCGAAAAATCAAGATCCCTGCCATACAGGGTTGTCAGGCCCTGAGGCAGGGATATCTCTATTATATATGAATCGGCAGAAGGAACCAGCGACCTGGATTTTACAACTCCCCTTACCATCCCATACTCCAGATAAGGATACCCGCTTAATTTGATATGGACATCCTGACCTGGTTTGACCTTTCCGGAACGGTTCATTTTGAGGCTGATCCTGCCGATATAGTCGCCGGTTTCCCTGGGAATAACGCTCAAAACAGGCTCATCCCTTTCAACCGTCTGATTTTCGCTCCAGAACCTTGTAAGCGTTACTGTCCCCGACACAGGGGATATAAGCAAATATGTATTTTCCCATATCCTTAACTGAGCCCTGAGATTCATAAAAGATTCACTAAGAACAGAATAGTACTTCTCATGATCCTCTATTCGCTTTATCCTGTAGTCCTGAAGCAATTGCCTTTTTTCAGCCAGTTCTATTGATTTCTGGGAATGATCGAGCCGAACCTGCTGAAGTTCGATATTAAGCAGGATAAGAGCCTGCCGTGATTTCTCGAGCTCACTTTCCGAGTAGACTCCTTCTGAAAAAAGTAACGAATCCCTTCTGAACTTTCTTGTCTCAATCACCTGGTTCTCTGAATACAAATTCTCTTTAACCCTGATCCTTCCGATATAAGCCAGGATAGCGTTTATTTCATCAGTAAGAGAAAGGATCTTATTCCCATAAAAGTCGTTGACATTGTAATTATTGTAATCAGACAGGCTTTTGAGGAATGAACTCCAGTAACTCTGCAGTTCTCCCAGTTCGGTAAAAGCAGGGAGTGATTTCAGCTGCAGCTCTCCCGGGTCACTTACAGTGTCAACAATTGATTTAAGACGGTTTATCTCTCCAATCGAAGCTGCAGTTTCCATTACTGCAAGGAGCTGATCCTCAGCAACCTCATCCCTGTCATTCACGTAAAGATTCTTAATCCTTCCGGATATTTTTGAAACAAGTATGGCAGGCGGATTTACTGTAGTTATTTCAACTGGTGCGGGAACCCTGTCGGGATACTTCACGAGCCACAGGAAGAAAATAAAAAGAACCAGTACAGCAAGAATAATTGCCGTACCCCATCTCAGTATCCCTCCGGGCACAGCTCCCATTATATCCCTGACAGGTTCTGAATATACTATCTCATTCTTTTCTTGATCTTCCATGATCTGTTTCTCAATTCCCCAGTTCCAGCTGGTTTTTTACAAGGTTAAAATAAGCACCCATATTTTTGACAAGTTCCTGGTGATTTCCTGTTTCAATGATCCGGCCTCCTTCCAGAACAACTATTTTGTCTGCATTCCTGACCGTGCTTAAACGATGGGCGACAATAATAACCGTTTTATTTCTGAAGAAACCTGAAAGGTTTTCAACTATGGCTTTTTCAGTATTTGCATCAAGTGAGTTGGTGGCTTCGTCGAAAAGGACTATCTCGGGATCCTTGTAAACTACTCTGGCTATCAGCAGCCTCTGTTTCTGACCCTGACTGAGACCATGACCATTTGCACCGATCTTCGTGTTGTATCCCAGCGGCAGAGATTCAATGAATTCCCTTATATTGGCTGTTTCAACCGCATCACGAAGTCTGGCCTCGTCAATTACCTCAGCCCCCGGGGCTATATTGCCTGCTATTGTGTCGGGAAAGAGGAATCCGTCCTGCATTACAGCTCCTGTATTTTTTCTCCAGAACCGTAAACTGATGTCTGACAGACTTGTTCCGCCAACAGCTATATTCCCGTCAACAGGTTGATAAAACCCAAGAAGCATCTTCAGCAAAGTTGTCTTTCCGCTTCCGCTTGTGCCTACAATTGCTGTTGTCCGGCCAGGCTCAATATCAAGACTGATGTCTTTCAGGGCATAGGGAGAACGGGGCCCTTCATACTGAAACGAAAGATTATGTATCCTGATTGTCCTGTCATCCGGCATCCGCTGAAGCTTGTCCACGGGCGATGGTTCCTCATCCTCCATATTATGCACCTCGGCGAGACGGTTGAGACTGATCCTTGCATCCTGCGACATTCGAAAGAAGCCTATAATCTGGTTTACAGGAATATTGAGCTGTCCTATAATAAACTGAACGGCAAGCATCATACCCAGCGTCATTTGTCCCTTGAGGACAGCAGTAGCAGCAAATATTGTTATGAAAATATTCATAACTTCATTTACTAGTGTGGCGCCTGCCGACTGATATTGAATAAGCCCGAGACCCTTGACCTTAAGTGCGAACAGGGATGCCTGATGGCCCTCCCAGTCCCAGCGCTTGCTTGTCTCGCTTTGGGTCAGTTTTATCTCCTGCATCCCGTTTATAATGTTTATAAGCTTCGAGCTTGAAACTGACATTTCCCTGAAACGGATATCATCCAGCTTCGCCCTTGGTTTAAGAAAAAGAGAAACCCACAAAATGTAAAGACATGTCCCCGTCAGGAAAATCAGGAATATTTTCAGACTGAAAGCAGCAAGCACAATAGCGAACACTATAAGATTCATAAAGGAAAACAATATACTGAGACTGGCTGATGTAAGAAAATCTTCAATCCTGTTGTTGTCTTCAATTCGCTGAATAATGTCTCCCGTCAGCCGTGTATCAAAAAAGGCAACGGGAAGTGACATCAGCTTATTAAGGAAGCCTGAAACAACAGCGACATTGACTCTCGATCCGATGTGAAGGAGCAGCCATCCGCGGATAAACTCAACCGACATCCGGCCAACTATGAGTGCCAGTTGGGCAAAGAGTATTAAATAAATAAATCCCAGGTCGTTATTGTTGATTCCGATGTCGATAATAGACTGAGTAAGGAAGGGGAAAATAAGCTGGATACAGCTGCCGATAAGAAGCCCCAGCAGAAGCTGACCGAAATACTTCCTGTACAGTCTGAAGTATTTCATAAGAAACCTGAAGCCTCCTGTCTTCTCCGTCTGATCATCGATGTTATAGAGCGAGGGAGTCGGTTCAACAGTCAGCGCCAGGCCGGCAGGTTTTCCGTCGACAAATGTATTGGCCCAGTTCCTTTCGAATTCATCCTTCGTTAAAGTGACAAGCCCGGTCGCAGGGTCAGCAATATAAATTTTCCCCTTTCTGATCCTGTAAACAACAACAAAGTGTTTCTGGCGCCAGTGAACCACACATGGCAGAGCAATCTTTTCCTGAAGCACTCCAAAAGGTATTTTGACCCCCATCGTTCTGAACCCTACAGAATCTGCAGCTTCCGACAATCCAAGGAATGATACTCCCTCTTTTGTGATGAAGCACTTTTTTCGCAGGTAATCGATTGTGAAATTCTTCCCGTGATATGCCGCAATCATCTTGAGGCACGCCGGACCACAATCCATCGCATCATATTGTTTTACAAAGGGAAATAACATTTTTCGGTGCCTGAGCGTTTATTTGAGAGGAGTAAATATATTTATTATTTATCATAAATGCCTTAAATTGTAAATTTGCGAGTTTGCCCGCTGACAGTCCGCTACTGCAGGTCGCGGGAAATTGTATATTTGTCAATTTATCCAGGCGAAAAATCAGCAATTGTTCCGAAAAATCTCAGATAGTGCAATAATTGATGGAATCCGGCGACAGGATGATCAGATACTGAACTGGCTCTATGATAATTATCTTGAGACTGTAAGGTATCATGTATTAAAAAACAGCGGATCAGAATCAGATATCCCTGATGTTTTCCAGGAATCCATCATAACGCTTTATCGTCAGGTCACAGCAGATGGTTTCAGCCTCACGACCGATCTGAAAGGTTATTTCTTCGGTATTGCAAGGAATGTCTGGAAGGTACAGCTGAGGAAGAAGATGAGAAACACTGGTATTGACGGTGACTTCCCTGATAATGAAGAAGGTGATGATCCGAATCTGGTTCTTGAGACTATAGTTAGCCGGGCTTTCAGAAAGCTGAGCAATGATGCACAGAAAATCCTGACGCTGTTTTCAGAAGGATTATCATACCCGGAAATCGCCTCCTTAATGAATTTCAAGAGTGAATCATATGCCAGGAGAAAAAAATATATGAGTAAAGAAGCTCTTATGGAGCTTATTAAATCCGACCCTGAATACAAGGATTATCTGGATTTACTATAGATCAGGATCAGTATTGCCGGAATAAGAAGTATAAGAAGTCCTGCAGAAATCTTCAGCCATAAGGAATAATAAATCGGAGTATTGTTGCCATAAATAACCAGCGATGACCAGAAATAAGGGTGAGATCTCAACATGTCGGAATTTCTCAGATAGTCAATCCTTGCCTTTCGCAATGCATTGCTCTTTGATACGCCATGCCTGATGTTCCTGTAGTATTTATTTACTATTTCGGCACCCGATCTGTCTTCTATTTCCCACATTGACATAACAACTGACCTTGATCCGGAGTAAACGAAGCCCCTGGCAAGGCTCAGGATGCCCTCGCCTGAATGCAAAGAACCACTTCCGGTGTTGCAGGAACTTAGAATAACCATTTTCGCCTTAAGCGGAATACCATAAACCTCCCAGGTATTAAGGTTGCCGTCCTCCGGAGAATCGTTACCCTGCGAAAAAATCATCTTTGAATGCATCGGGTCCTTGTCGTTTAGCAGTGTATGCATTGCAAGATGTATTATATCATATTCCGCTGCCACGGTTTTAAAAACCGATTCTCTTGCGTTATTGTCGAGATAAAGCCTGCCTCCGGTCAGTTCTGCAACATACTCAGCCTCAGCCCGTGCAAATTTAAGGTCG
Organism: uncultured Rikenellaceae bacterium; assembly: GCA_964555805.1. Lineage (GTDB taxonomy): Bacteria > Bacteroidota > Bacteroidia > Bacteroidales > VadinHA17 > LD21. The sequence goes on along the minus strand of CAZKTX010000002.1, from coordinate 40,698 downwards.
TAAAGTGATGAAACACCTGATTGCCTGGCTTTCATAAGTGAGTCAACATCAATCCTGCCATTATAGCTCGGAGCAAATGCAACAGCAGAGTTTGAGAAGCTCTGATCGTTGCCGACGGATTCAGCAAGCATAGTTGCCGAATATGTATATGAAACGCTGTAATCTTTCAGAAGATACTGAATTTCGCTGAACATTGCATTGCTGCCGGCTTCAGTGCTTACTGGCAGAGCTTCGAATGGTATATACGAAAGAATGTTATCGGGGGAGATCAGCAGCCTGTTAGAAATCAGATACTGTTTCACTGGCTCCAGGACTGTCGCGTAGAGACTGTAGCCCGTTGAAAGATATCTGTCAAACCCTGACCTGGCATTATTGTCAGGCTCCGACAGAAGAGCCCGGAACTCTCTGATATTGTTGAAAAAGGAAGAATCGATGTTTATAGTAACAAGCCGGAGATACTTCCTGTTTGCAACAAAAATATGGAGAAGGCTGTCGGACACTATATAGTTAAGGTAGTTTGTGTTCCGGCCGGAAATAGAAGGAATTTGTTCCGGCGAAATAACCTCAGTATTGTATTTGATAAGATAATAACCGGGATACATCTGTTCGAAAACAGCTATCAGAGAGTCTCTTTTCTGAGTTGCGGACAGGAGAAGTTCCTTCCATTCCTCTATAAGGGAGTCATCACTTTCCTTCTTTGTTTCTTCTTCACTTATTCTGGCTTCATAGTAGCCTATTTCCATTTTCAGCCCGCGCTCAAGTTCTGCTGTTTCTTCGGGGATATGAAACTCTGTGGCCCTGAGTTCCCTCGTTGAAGTCAGCAGGCCCGCAACCTTTGACTTCTCGGAATACTCAAAAGCCTTTTTCAGATAACTGATGTCGCCGGTTTTACTGTAGCACAGGTCAAGATCGCGGATAGCATGCAGATAGGAATCCCTGAACCTGTCTCCGAGAACAAGCCTGCTTTCTTCCTCGCTTATACTAATTCTCACCTTCTCAATAAGGGAAACAATCAGTTCGGACGTTTCTGCTGCCGCCAGAAGGTAGCTCATATCTGCCTTCTCTCCATAGATCCCATGGAGTATTCTGTATCTTGCCTGAAGCAGCTTTAACGACCATTGGTCTGGCACAAGCAGGCCCGGTCCGGGGCTTTTAAGACCTGAACCTGAGTCTGTCCCATCTTTGCCTGAAAAAAGTAAGTCTGAAATGATTCCAAGAGCTTTTTCATTCTCCCCTTTTTCTGAAAGAGCAAGGGCATACCCCAGCAGAACCGATTCTTTCAAAGCAGAATCCTCACTGTTGACCTTAATTAATTCAAGGCACTGTTCGAATAATACAATGGATCTGCCAATATCCAGTTTGAAATTTCTGAGATATTCGGCGTAGTTCTTAAGTACCTCGCAGTACTCCCTTGAGCTTTGACCGAAGACCTTACCGGCTTTTGCAAGTGAGACGGCCAGGAGTTTCTCCCCCCTGTACGCTTCTCCTGCGTTTCCCATATTTATTGCAAAGCTGTTCAGAAAATTAAGCGACAGATCTGAATTCGCATAGTTTATCATGCTGATGCCTTTGTTGAAATACCTTTCGGATTTTTCAGACTGTCCGAGGAAGTGGTAATTTGACGCAAGACTGTTAAGCAGGTTAATATAATTTTCATCCTTTGGAATGGGATTGGACCGATACAACGATTCTGCCCTCTCAAGAAACATTACAGCCTTTGCATAGTCGGACAGAAAGGCATGGCTGATCCCGATATTCACATTAAGGATCGCCATTTCCTTAATATGCTCAGTCTTGTTCACCCCGATCAGATCAAGCGCCATGTTGCCGAATTCTATGGCTCGGCTGTAATCCTTAAGGCTGATGCAGGCCCCCGTCAATGCAGAATATCCATCCAGGAGTTCGGGACTATTTTCTCCATGCAGGGTCTTCTCAGCATCAATAGATTGAAGGATGCTTTCTTCCATCTTCCTGAAATCTCCGCGCCTGGAGTGTGCCAGAGCCAGATTAAACAGACTTTTTGCATACACGTCGTCGACAGTCTTCATCTTCTCACGTAACGAGACGGACGATCCCAGCCAGCTTACAGCTTCCTTGTTCCTGCCGTTAAGAAGATAATATACCCCTATATAATACTGAGAATTGGAAACTGTAATATTGTCAAACCGTTCCTCCCTGAGAATCTTCAGAATTGAATAGAGCAGATCCCTCGACCCGGCAGTGTCACCGGCAGCAATTGTTGCATGAAAGGCTTCATTCAGTCCAGCCAGTTCATTACCGGAATCTGAGATTGCATTTTCCTGGCAAAAACTGGCAGCAGAAATGAAGAACAGCAATAAGGACTTTATGAAGATGCCTGAAAACATCAAGGTCGATGATTAATTAGTCGCTTCCCCGTGCCAAAACGCAAGTTTACAAAAAATGTTATAATGACGGTCTGATTGTCATTTTTTCCCTTTTTGTATGTAGTTGATTATCTTGAATATAAAAAATATTTTAAAAATAGTTCATTTTTCAGTGTCACAAAACGGGGTATACCGACATGTTACATAGAATTTGGCTTGAAAATGCAAATTATCCGAAATAATATTTAATGAAAAAATCAGCACTATGAAAACCCTGAACGTAAAAAACTCTGATGCGAATCTTGATGTGTATGCTCTGACAGTTGAAGAAATGATTTGTGTAAAAGGTGGTGATGCCGACCCCATCCTGAAACCTTCATTACCTCCTGTCAAGATCTGATAAAAAAATAGCTGCCGGATACTGCTTTAGCGAAAACAGTGTTTTAAAACGGCACCAGTTTTCTTTTTGGCGACTGACATTTCAGCCGGGCTTCCGGAATATTATTCCCGGCTGTAGAATTGCATTCGGAATGCTATGGCTCGTGCAGCAGGTCCGCACGTGGTATCGGTCCGAATTGATGATGATTGAATGTATTTGCAAATTTAATATTGATATGAAACCCACATGTATCAGGTACTTGCACATATGTATATAGTTTTTGAGCATGTGTTGTTCCATAATAACTTAAAACCAAAATTATATCAAGATGAAAACAATTGATTTTTCATACTTTATCGAGCGGTATAATGCCGGTGAAATGGATGAAGCTGAAAAGGAATGGTTCAGGAAAGAACTGGAAGGCAATGAGAAGCTTCGCCGTGAGGTTGAACTGCGTAACCGGACCGATATGATTCTGAAGGACCGGGATATTATGAATCTTCGCAACAAACTGAACGCTATTGAGAAACGGCGCCAGGAACCAGTGCCTGAAGTAAAACCCAAAAAGCCTGTCAATATCAGGTACGCAGCAATAATAACCAGCCTTGTAATAATTGGAAGCATAGCATTGCTTTCAAGAGGCAGGCCTGACAGCGACGAGATTATAAGCCGATACTACAAGCCCTATGAAGTTGCTACAGTATCCCGTTCTGCAAACATGGCTTCAAATTCAGATAATTTCCGTCTTGCAGTGGAATACTACAACGTCAGGGATTACAGGAATGCAGCTATATACTTCTCCAGGGTACTTGAAGACAATCCGGGCGATATGCATACCGAACTGCTTAACGGCATTTCGAACTTCGAAAACCAGAATTATCCTGAAGCAAGCGGCTCCTTTTCAAAAGTAATACAAGATAATAACAACTTCTATATTGATCATGCGCAATGGTATCTGGCCCTGTGCTACATAAAGACGGGTGAAAAAGCAAAGGCCTTGGATCAGCTTGCTGCAATCGAAGATTCAAAGACAATCTACAGAAAGCAAGCAAAGAAAATTCTCAGATACCTGAAATAATTGTTGATTTAACCTTTACTGGATAAAATGTTCGACCTGTTTGGACATATAAAGGGTGATTCCGGCGACCAGGTTCCGGGGAAAAGGGATCAGGCCGGAAGCGTTGACCAGTTAATTGAACCGGTATCCGGTTCCTCCGCGGTACTGACAGAATTATCGCGGGAGATGAGGACCCGGATGAACGCAATAGTTGCCTTCTCTTTCATGATGAACAAATCGGAATACTGTGAACCCGAGAGGGAGGAGTTCGGCAATCATATATATAATTCGTGCGAACAGATTATTTCCCTTTTCGACAATTTTCTGGATTCCGCCATAATTGATGCTGGCAATTCAATTTCGGAGCCTGGAGTCGTTCATACTGGTAAGATGTTCGCGGATCTGTTTTCAGAGTTCAGGGAAATACTAAAGAAGGAAAGGTACAAGCATCTTCTGCTTGTTTCAGAAAATGTGGTCTGCAATAGCCCTGACTGCCTATTTGATGCGAACAGGGTTACAAGAGTAATTCGCAATTTATTCCAGATAGCTCTGAGCAACACGGAATCAGGTTATATTAAAGTCAGTTATAGCATTACAGAAGGCAAAATCAGGTTCTGCATTACTGATTCGGGGCAGGGTTACCTTAAATGCAGGGAATTCCTACAGAGCATTGATTTAAAAGAATCCCTTGCCAGGTACGACGACATACATACAGCCGTTAGCCTGGCCCTTGTGCGAAAACTGATACGGATGATGGACGGATCGATCTGGATCGAAAACAACGGAAGGACAGGTTCTTCCATCTACTTTGCCATCCCGGTCGCGTCAGTTGAAAACCACGATAACTCAATTAACGAATTTTCCAATACTATGAGTCCTATCTGATAATTGAAGAAAAGTTGATGTCGATGTCTGCATGCTGATGCATGAGTCCGGAACAGCTGTCTTACCAGGCAGCTGTTCTATTTTTGATACTCTGTTATCTGAACCTCAGTTCGCCTGTTAAGCTTTCGTCCTTCGAATGTGACATTATCTCCAACTGGCGAGGCATTGCCGTATCCCCGGTAAGTAAGCCTCTCCTTAGGGATGCCGCTGTTCACAAGAAAATCAACTACTGCAAGCGCTCTCTTTTCAGAAAGGTCAAGATTATGCTCTTCCGACCCTGTGGCATCAGTATATCCCCCTATTTCAACCCTGAGTTCCTTGTTGTTTTTCAATAAATCCGACAGCATGTTAAGTTCGGCAACAGATTCCTTTTTAAGCTGCCATGAATCAACTTCAAAGAACACATTGGAAAGAAGCATCTTTTCCCCTACCCTGAAAGGGCTGAGCAATATATTCTTAATGAAGGGCTGCAGTACAGAATGCGTTCCCTCCAGCATAAAATTCTCTGAGTAGAATAGATAACCATCTTTGCTTATATTGAGGCCGTAATTGTTTCCGGATGGCAGACACACCAGGAAATTGCCTTTGGAATCTGTCTGGTTATTGAAGACTGATTTTCCGGTTGTCAGATTTACAAGCTCATATTCTGCAACAAGCATCTGACCTGTTAACCTGTCGGTAACTTTTCCCTTTATATATGCAACAGGATCGGGCTGCACAGCCTCGTGGAGCCTGAAAGAAAAAATATCCTTTCCTCCCTTGTCGTCTCTTCTGGACGAAAAATACGCCTTCTCCCCTCCTGATTCTATTGTAAGACCCATCTCATCATTGTAGGTATTAATGGGAAAACCCAGGTTCACAGGTTCGGTCCAGGTTGTATCTTCAAGCATCCTTGTGAAATAAATATCTGAGCCGCCCATCCCGGGACGACCGTCAGAAGCAAAATAAAGAGTCCTTCCGTCAAAATGTATAAACGGCGACATCTCGTCACCCGGAGTGTTCACCTTATCACCCATATTACGGGGAAAGCTCCATTTGCCGTTCGATTTCCAGACCGAAAAATAGAGATCCTTCCCTCCTTTCCCACCGGGTCTGTTGCTCGAGAAGAACAACATCCGGCCGTCAGCATTGATCGCGGGCTGGCTTTCCCAGAAGGATGTATTGACAGGACTCCCAAGATTGACAGGAATCGACCAGCGATTATTGCTGAAAGCCGAAAAGAATATATCACAGCTTCCTAATCCGCCGGAACGGTCACATGCTGTGAAATACATGTAATTGCCGTCGGAAGAAAGACTCTGGGCGCCCTCATTCTGACTTGTGTTCAGGGGACTGCCTGCATTAACGGCATCTTTCCAGACTGATTCCTGCATGATGCTGACATAGAAATCCTCCTGTGAGATACCTCTTCTGAGCACATTTTCACCCGGTTTTGTCTGACGGGTAAACATGAGAGTCTGTCCGTCAGCAGTAATGGAAGGCCAGTATTCATCATGACTTGTGTTTATGCCATCACCAACAGTTTCGGGGCTGAATGGAACGGGATTTTTTACTGCTTCTATGGCAAACTCACAGTTTATGATGTTTCTGACTGCAAGTGCTTTATTTTTTTCTGATATTTTTTCCTGAGCCAGATAAACCTTGTAATGAACAAGCGCTTTTTCGTAATCGCCCGACATCATCTCGGCTGTAGCCATGTTGAAAAAGACAGGCATGTAGGCTGTAGAATCGAGTCTGACAGCTTTCTGGAAATTCCTGGCTGCCTCTCCGTATCTCTTTTGCTTCGAGAGCAGTTCCCCCAGCATCATATATGCCTCAAAAAAGTTCTCATCAGTTTCAATCGCCTGATTGAAATAGCTTTCGGCATTTATGTAATCAATATAGTCAAAGGCAGTCATTCCGGACTTGTAGAACTTAAGGGCTTTGACCGAAGTTGTGTGGTACTTTTGCGAATAGCACTGATTCCCGGGAATGAAGAAAATCATTATGAACGCAGCAATTATGACCAGCCCTTTCTTCATACTAGGGAATATGCATGTATTTGTGTATCTGCAGGGATATTTTCCAGTCGGGGTTCTCCTTGACATAGCTGACGATTTCAGGAATGACAGTCCTGAACCTGCTCCATTCAGGCTGGATGTAGAGTCTGCACCGGGGTCCGACCAGGTTCCTGTATTTCTCAGCCCACTCAAAATCATCTTTGCTTTCAATTATTACTTTAAGTTCATCTGCCTTGAGACAGATTTCTTCAGTCGGAGGCATGTTTCGCTTTGGTGACAGACATATCCAGTCCCATAATCCACTCAGGCTGTAAGCCCCCGATGTCTCAATAAAAGTACGTAAGCCTCCTTTCTTAAGGCCATCGCACAGAAGATCAAGATTCCACATCAAAGGTTCACCGCCGGTAACAATCACCGATCCGGAACCTGAGCCCAGTGCATGTTCAACAATCTTTTCAGTCGGAACCAGAGGGTGCATGTCCGGATCCCATGAAAAGCGAGAATCGCACCAGTTGCAGCCAACATCACAACCACCCAGCCTGATGAACCATGCTGCCTCTCCTGAATGATATCCTTCGCCCTGAATTGTAAAGAATTCTTCAACCAGTGGCAGCTCAAGCCCATGGGGACTTTTCTCCTGTACTTTGCCCATATTTCAGAACGTGATAGTTAGTGCTTTATTTTCCGAACAACAACTCATAATCCCTTATCCTTGCTTTCTTTACCCATGCTTCCGGGACTATCTTCCAGTTATTGAGAGCAACCGGCCTGATTGTTTTCCGGTTTTCAAGATTAACCAATATGTAGTACCTCAGATCCTTATCAGTCGAACTCACAAGCCTTTCCGGAAGTTTTGCCGCATCAATCCCGGCTCCTGAAGTAAAATGACCTCCTCCCCCGTTTCCCCTGTATGAATTAACGGCAACATTATATCGCTTGTTCATATCAAACGGTGTGCCATCCGAAAATGACTTTATTGTAACTCTCTTTCCCTCCGGCTTACTTGCATCCACAACATAATCGATACCTGCAGCCGAGTCAAAATTGTAAGGCTGATTCTTAAGCCAGGCTTCACCGTTCCGGATAAGAATAACTCCGTTTTTTGTCCTCTGGAATTTAAGCAGATTATCCCCCGGACCTTTCATCGTATTAAGCCAGTCAGCATAAGAATACTCAAGATACTTTTTTATTTCCGAACCAGTCATCCACATTGTATAGAGCATGTTCTCAAACCTGTACAGTTTGAACATATCTCCCACAGTGACCGGGCCTGCAGGAATGCTTACGTCGAATGATAGCGGAGCTGTGAAGGAAATGTCTGCTCCGGTTATCTCAAGCTGAATTGAATGAACCATGTCCACAAACGGAGATGAGCCGAAATATGAATCCCTCGATGACATTTTCGCTTCCGAATGGGCTATCACTTTGCTTACATATTCCTTTACATCTGCATCGTGACCTTTGAAATTACTTATATACTCTGGGTCGGGGCTGTAATCCCTGACATCCACAATGGAGCCTTTGAGTTCAGGCCGGACCTTTCCTGTGGTCTTGTTTCTGACCAGGCGGATGTCAACCCGTGCAATCTTCTGGGCCCTGCTCCCGCCCTCAAGTATCAGAACGCTGTCGCCTTCGGAATTTATAATCGATGTATTTATTACATTGTGGTTATGCCCGCATAGAATAACATCAAACCCGGGTACATTGTAAGCTATGGCTGCGACTCCATTTTTGTCATAATGACTTCCGTTATTTCCCTCATCTTCCTTTCCATCCCAACCCGAATGAAAAAGTCCCACAATCAGATCGGGTTTTTCCTTCTTTATCTGCGGCATATATTTTTTCGCGGTCCCGAGCATATCCATGAATTCAATTCCCGAATAGAGTTCCGGCGGCAGCCATTGAGGAATTGAAGGAGTCACCATTCCAAATACTGCAACCCTGATCCCTTTCTTTTCTATTATTGTAAAAGGCTTGAAATAAGGCTTGCCTGTTGATTTACTTACAGCGTTGGCCGCCAGCAGGGGAAAATTGTATTCCCTGACAAGCCTGTCGTAGACAGCATGACCTGCCTCAATATCATGGTTTCCTACAGTTATAGCATCATATTCCAGAGAATTGAATGCCACGGCATTTATGTGAGGAGAAACCGTATCGATGAAATTATAGTAGTAGACCGATGGCTGTCCCTGAAGGTTATCGCCGTCATCGAGCAAAATTACCGGAGCAGTACCGCTTCGTGCTTTTTTTACATATGAAGCGATTGAAGCAAGCGATACGTCAGTTTTCTGCTGTTCCATGTAATCGTACGGAAGCACAACACCGTGAAGGTCGGTTGTTTCCAGAATTATCAGGTCGCCCTCACTTCCGCCGCCTTTGCAGGAAAGAAGAACAGATGTGAAAAGAATAACAATCCAGCTGGTATAAGATATTTTTATTTTCATTTATTTGTTCTTAAAGCATTTATGTCATACAGGTAACGAGATCCCTGGTTTAAATAAGGCCTGGAGGCAGATCAGTACAACGAGGTTATAAACTTAAAAAAGAATATTTACTTTAGCTTAATTTTGAAAGGGCAATTATAGAGTTACCCGTTAAAGATAGTTAAATCAGCCCATCATAATAAAATTATACAATGATTCAAACCGGACTCGACCAGATAAGGCATGATACTCCCCGCGGACTCGCCGGGAAAAGAGTCGGAATACTCTGCCACGCTCCCAGTGTTGCATCCGACTTTACTCACATAATAACTATTTTTCACAAGAAGACCGACTCCACCCTTGGAGCAGTGTTGGGTCCCCAGCACGGACTTTACGGACAGACACAGGACAATATGATAGAATGGAGCAGTTCGGTTCATCCCCTTTATGGAATTCCTGTTCACAGCCTGTACGGTGAGCACAGAAAGCCCACTTCAGAAATGCTTGCCGGTATTGACGCGTTTGTAATTGATCTACAGGACGTGGGAGCGCGTCTGTACACTTATATCTGGACAGTAAAGCTTTGTATGGAGGCATGTGCCAAAGCTGGGATACCGATATGGATACTTGACAGGCCAAACCCGATTGGCATGATTCAGTTCGACGGCCCGGTGCTTAAGGAAGACTACTTCACGTTCGTCGGCGGCGCTTCAATTCCTCTCTGCCACAGGATGACACTCGGTGAAATGGCTTTATGGATCAGGGAAAAACACAACATTAACTGCTCCCTTAATATAGTCTGGATGAAGAACTGGAGAAGACAGTCATTGTTCGATCAGACTGGTTTGCCATGGATACTTCCTTCACCCAATATGCCAACCCTCAGGACAGCAATCGTTTATCCGGGTATGGTTTTGGCAGAAGCGCTTAATATCTCTGAAGGAAGAGGAACTACAATACCTTTTGAATTATCAGGAGCTCCGTTTATTGATTCAGAGAAACTGAAGATCAACCTTGACGGCAGAAGGATTCCGGGATGCATATTCAGAACACATAATTTCATTCCTACATTTAACAAATATGCCGGTCAGGTATGCAACGGGCTCCAGATACATGTTACTGATCCGGCAGTCTTTTTACCTGTATTGACTGCCTACGAGGTTTTCTCTGCAATAATTGAGACTTCTCCTGAAGGATCACTGAAATTCAACGAACCACCCTATGAGTATGAATACAGACTGATGCCTTTTGACATACTGTCAGGTGACTCAGTTATGAGAAATTCCCTGCTTAACTTTATTCCGGCGAGGATTGAGAGGGAAAGATGGAAGGGTGAGATTGAACAGTTTGAATATGAATTCAGGCAGCTGTCTGCTTATCCTGAGTAAATTGCATTTATCTGAAGTCAGATTTTCCCTGAAAACTTTGTCAGCTTCTCGATCAGTGTCTGGGGAAATATCGGTTTGACCACATAATCATCAAATCCTGAGGCAATTATCTTCTCGCGGTCGCCAAGAAGGCTGTAGGCGGTCTGGGCTATTATAATTACATCCTTTCTAAGTTCCCTGATTACCTTTGCTGCCCCGTAGCCGTCGATCAGGGGTAGCTGAATATCCATAAGTATTATGTCGATATCTGGATTGGCCATGGCGGTCTCAATAGCTTCTTTTCCATCACAGGCGCTTAAAAGAGATGCACCGGTCTTTTCCAGAATTTTATTGAGGTAGAGCCGGCTTGATACGTCATCCTCTACAATCAGAATTTTTTTCTTACTCAGGTATTCATTTTCCATTTGACCGTTTTTATTCAAAAAGTCCGTCATCCCTTAAAAGCAGAAGAATTGCCGACTGCGGAACGACTATATATTTCTCCTTATTGAACTCTATTTCAATGGCGCTGTTCTGAAGGTAGACTGCCTGATCACCCTCTTTGGGCTGAAGGGGAACATATTTTGGTTCCTCTGTTCTGCCTTTCCATGGTTCATCGGCATCGGTTACCGAAGGTATCGGATAACCCGGCCCCACCTTGACAACATAGCCTATCTGAACTTTTTCATTCTCATTGACACCAGGAGGCAGATACAATCCGCTCTTCGTCTTGGACTGCGGAACCTTTGGTTTTATCAGTATCCTGTCGCCTATAACTATCAGTTTGCCAAGGTCTTTTTCATCCAGTAACACGCCCATCTCTGATTTCTTTTTTAAACAAAAGTATCATTTTTCGTATTACCCGGAAACCTTACTGACATAATATGGCTAATATTGCACTGTAGTATGAACGGAAGTTCGTCAGCTTTATTTCATTCATGGAACCGGATACATACCTCACCATCAAATCATTTTCAGAAGGCCTCTATAAGGAAAAAGGAAGCCGGTTCATTTCACTGGCTTACCCTGTTTCGGATCAGGAAGAAATAAAAAGCATTCTCGCACAGGTAAAAAAGGAACACCACTCCGCAAGGCATCATTGCTATGCCTGGATGCTCGGGCACGAAAGGAGCAGTTACAGGGCTAATGATGACGGAGAACCCTCAGGCAGTGCAGGGAAACCTATCCTGGGACAAATAAATGCCTTTCAGGTAACCAATATTCTAATTGTTGTTGTAAGATACTTCGGAGGCAAACTTCTCGGAGTCAGCGGATTGATCAATGCCTACAGGACGGCAGCCGAATCCTGCCTGATTAACAATGAAATACTTGAGCATCATGTTCTGGATCATTATGAACTAAGCTTTCCCTACTCTTCAATAAACAATGTAATGAAGTTAATAAAGGAAGAAGAAGTCTGTCAGTCGGATCAGTTTTTTGCTCTGGAATGCAGTATGACGATAAGTTTCAGGCGTTCATCGGGTGAAAGAATACTTTCAGCGCTCGACAGAATTGACAATCTGAAGTATGTCAACAGAGGCACTTTCTGATAAATTGCAGATCTGAAAGTTGTTAGTTAATTATCAACACGCATCCTTCCCAAGGCTCTTCTTGAATAAATTTGTTTCAGGCATATCACATACTCCATAATCAGCCAAAGCAATGAAAAACAGAAGTTTGGTTTCCATAGATGATTTAAACACCGAGGAGATCCTGAAAATCCTTGACAATGCTGTTGAATTCGAAAAGAACCCTGTAAGCAAGCTTCTCGAAGGCAGGGTGATAGCAACTCTCTTTTTTGAGCCGTCAACCAGAACCAGGCTCAGTTTCGAAAGCGCCATTAACAAACTGGGAGGAAAGATTGTGGGATTCACTGATGCGAGCGCAACAAGCGTCTCCAAGGGAGAAACCCTTTATGATACAATCAGGATGGTAAGCAGTTACAGCGATCTTATAGTAATGAGACACCCGATCGAGGGCAGTGCAAGATTTGCAAGCGAAATTTCTTCAGTACCTGTAATCAATGCAGGTGACGGTGCAAATCAACATCCCACCCAGACATTGCTTGATCTCTATTCGATAAGGAAAACGCAGGGGACACTCGACAACCTTAATGTATTCATGGTGGGTGACCTCAAGTACGGCAGGACAGTTCATTCGCTCATGATGGCAATGTCGAGGTGGAACACTACTTTTAACTTCATTTCTCCGGAAGAACTCAAGATGCCTGAAGAATTCAAACTGTACCTCGATAATCTTGGTCTTAAATACTATGAACACCTCGATTTTACAGATATTATTTCAAGGGCTGATATAATTTACATGACAAGAGTACAGAGGGAAAGGTTCTCTGACCCCATTGAATATGAAAAAGTTAAAAATGTATACGTCCTGAAAAACGCAATGCTTGCCAATACAAAGCCAAACATGAGGATACTGCATCCGCTCCCAAGGGTGAACGAGATACATACTGATGTTGATTCAAACCCGAAGGCCTACTATTTTGAGCAGGCACTGAACGGGGTCTTTACCCGGCAGGCAATATTATGTTCACTGTTAGGAATTAAATAATCCGTAGGCAGAAATGAAAGAACCAAAACAACTCAGCGTAAGCGCTATTGAAAACGGGACCGTCATTGACCATATTCCGGCAAAGAATCTTTTTAAGGTCATTTCAATCCTTGGACTCGACCACATCGACAGCCAGATCACTTTCGGAACAAACCTCGAAAGCAAGAAACTGGGCAAAAAAGCAATTATAAAGATATCCGGGAAGTACTTTGAGGACACCGACATAAACAGGATAGCCCTTGTTGCTCCCGATGCAAAGCTTAACATAATAAGGGACTATGAAGTTGTTGAAAAAAAGGTTGTAGAAGTACCTGATGAAATTGTCGGGATTGCAAAATGCATGAATCCCAAATGCATAACCAACTTTGAACGGGTTACAACCCGCTTCAGGGTTGTATCAAAGAAAAGCGTGGCTCTTAAATGCCATTATTGTGAAAAGATAACCGACCAGGAGAATCTTCATATAATCTGATCCTTAAATACCTTCCGGCGATTTTTATCTGAGTCTGTCGTATGACCTGACAAGGTTTTCATCCTTTCTTATACCCAGCAATGCAAGAATACTGAAAAGCAGGATCAAAAGCGGAAGGAATGTACGGATACCCGGATTCAGAACTGCCTGATACTTCTCCCCTGCCGAATAAGCAAACCATGCTGTCAGGGCTGTTAAGGCAACTGAAAGAACAACTGCCGCAAGAGCAAACTTAATCTGAATTTTCCTGTTTTTGTAAAGAAAGATGGCAATTAGCGAGAGAATGATTATAAGTAAAACCACAACAGGAATGATTATCTGACTTTCCTGAATTTGCAGTGAACCTCCGGCCCCCTCCATCCATATTCCCCTGTAATTCATGAATATCCCGGAGCCCGAATCATTAAAAAAGCTTAAAAAGTGCCCGGAAAGGAATAATCCTGACGCGATGGATGTCAATAACAGGTATAAAGACTGTATTCTCTGTATCATAATATTAGGTGGTTGTGATTTAGCAGTCCGTACCTTCACGGAAAGCATCTGCGAAAATATCAAGAAACATTAAATTCCGGATATGCTTTAGTGAATATTTACATTTTAGTAACACTTGAAATTGCGTGACCTTTGTTTTAACATATTTTAGAAATCGCATGATGTTTAATGAACGTGAAATAATCTACTTTTGTGTTGGTTTCGAAAAAAAGGAATCAGGAGTGAACATTTGTGGTTCATGCACGTTCTCAAATCAACAGTAATTATTATTAGTACAGACCGGTATGAAGAAAAAAAACAGACTGATCATAACAATTCTGCTTATCATTGTGGCCGCAGTTATTGTATTTTACCCTAAAATAAAGCCAATCTTTTCATCTAAGTCAGGTGGTCCTGCCGGACCGGGAATGACTGCAGGAGGAAGGCCCGGAGGGTCAGGGCGGCAAGTTCTTAACGTAAGCGGCTACCTTATAAAACCTCAGCAGATGAGCGACCTTTATGTCAGCACGGGTACATTAAAACCTGACGAGACTGTAGAACTCGCATTTGAAACATCAGGGAAGATTGTGGGAATCAATTTTACTGAAGGTACCCGGGTCAGGAAAGGCGATCTTCTTGCAAAAATAAATGACAGACCCCTTCAGGCTCAGCTCGAAAAGCTGCAGGCTCAGAAGAAACTTACAGAGGAAAAGGAATTCAGGCAGCGCAGCCTCCTCGACAAGGACGCAATAAGCAAGGAAAGTTATGACCAGATTGTAACCGAGCTTCAGACAATTCAGGCTGATATAAACCTTGTTGGTGCCAGAATATCAGAAACTGAACTTCGTGCTCCGTTTGATGGTATAATTGGCCTCAGGTATGTAAGTGAAGGCAGTTATACAAATCCCTCGACAAAAATCGCACGGCTTGTAAAGATAAAGCCTATAAAAATTGAATTCGCAATTCCCGAACGATATGCAAATCAGATCAAAATCGGCTATCCCGTGACTTTTAGCATGGACGGTTCAAATGATATTTACAATGCGAAAGTTTATGCTGTCGATCCCCAGGTGGATGTAGCAACACGAACAATTGTAATCCGTGCTCTTTACCCGAACAATAATGAGGAACTGAAGCCAGGGCGTTTCACATCGGTTACACTTCTTCTCTCACAGATAGAAAATGCAATTTCTGTACCGACAGAGGCGATAACTCCTGAGATGGAGGGAGAAATGGTTTACGTTTACAGAAATGGCAAGGCACAAGTTATTAAGGTGGGCATCGGACTCAGAACAGAATCTCAGGTTCAGATCACAAGCGGCCTTAATTTCGGTGATACGCTTATTACTTCAGGAATTCTTCAGTTGAGGCAAAACCTTCCTGTAGTGCTGGACACCCTTGTTAAAAATTAAAACAAACTTAATTAAATAATGAGTCTATCATCGACAAGTATAAACCGGCCGGTTCTTGCAACAGTATTTGCAATTGTGATTGTCCTGTTCGGAGTAGTAGGCGTATCATTTCTTGGCATTCGCGAATTTCCAAGCGTTGACCCGGCTATAATATCTGTCAATACATCATATCCGGGAGCAAATTCAGATGTTATTGAAACACAGATAACGGAACCACTCGAGCAATCTATAAACGGTATCCCCGGTGTTCGTACCCTTACAAGCGTAAGCAGCCAGGGATCGAGCAGGATCACAGTTGAATTTGAACTTTCTGTCGATCTGGAAACTGCTGCAAATGATGTTAGGGACAAGGTCTCACAGGCTCAGAGAAGGTTGCCTCGCGACTGTGACCCTCCTACAGTGACAAAGGCTGATGCAGATGCAAATCCAATTCTTTTCCTGACTGTTGAAAGCAACAAGCGATCGCTTCTTCAGCTTTCCGAAATTGCCGACCTGACTCTAAAAGAACAACTCCAGACTGTTTCGGGTGTCAGTGCAATAAACATATTCGGTGAAAAGCGCTACTCTATGCGGTTGTGGATCGATCCTGTGAAACTGGCAGGGTACGGACTTACACCCATGGATGTCAGAGATGCCATATCGCGTGAGAATGTGGAACTGCCATCAGGAAGCATCGAGGGAACAACAACCCAGCTTACAATCAGGACGCTGGGACTGCTGACAACACCAAAACAATTCAACGATCTCATTATCAAGCAGACCGGAGATCAGATCGTCAGATTTAATGATATAGGACGAGCCGAACTCGGTCCCGAAGACATAAGGGGAATCCTGAAGAACAACGGTGTTCCAATGGCTATGATTGCCGTCATACCTCAGCCCGGATCTAATCATATAGAAATAGTTGATGAGATATTCAGGCGTCTTGAATATATTAAAAAGGACCTCCCCGATGACGTCCGGGTTAATGTGAACTACGACAACACAGCATATATCCGCTCCTCAATTAAAGAGGTTGAGGATACGATTTTTATTGCTTTCGCACTCGTGGTTGTTATTATATACTTTTTCCTAAGGAGCTGGAGGGCTACTATAATACCTATTCTGGTTATCCCGGTTTCATTGGTCGGATCATTTTTCATAATGTATCTGGCTGGTTTCACAATAAATGTCCTTACACTGCTGGCTCTCGTTCTTGCAATCGGGATCGTCGTGGATGACGCAATTGTTGTAATGGAGAATATATTCGTAAAGGTGGAATCGGGGATACCTCCCATGGAAGCAGGGTTAGCGGGTTCAAAAGAGATATATTTTGCAATTATCTCTACAACAATAACCCTGGTTTCGGTGTTTTTCCCGATCATCTTCCTGGAGGGAATCACCGGCCGGTTATTCAGGGAGTTCGGAATGGTGATGGCCGGAACAGTAACAATTTCGGCCTTCCTCGCTCTTTCGCTTACACCAATGGTTTCCACAAAGCTCCTGCGTCAGGAAAAGAGCCACACCTGGATTTTCAGGAAGACCGAGCCGTTTTTCGTCGGGATGAATGACTGGTACAGAAGAAATCTGGATTCTTTCCTTAAAAACCGCAGATTTGCACTTGTTATCCTTGTAGTATCAATTGGCCTGATTGGATTACTCTGGTTTTCTATTCCGGGCGAAATGGCTCCACTTGAAGACAGATCGCAGATTACTATAAACACTTCTGCAATGGAAGGTGCCACGTATGAATATATGCTTGCCTATGTGGATGACCTTGCTGAGCTTGTTGAAGAAAAAGTCCCGGAGCGAATCTCCTATACAACTATGGTGCGGGGTGGTACATTTGCAAATATAAGGATCAACCTTGTAACTCCTGATGAAAGAAGCCGGTCGCAGCAGGAAATTGCTGACCAGCTTTCCGTTGATGTGAGGAGCAAAACAAAGGCAAGAGCATTTGTTCAGCAGCAGTCAACATTCGGACAGAGGCGAATGGGTATGCCGGTGCAGTATGTCCTGCAGGCAACCGACATAGAAAAGCTGAGGGAAGTAATCCCTCCTTTCATGAACAAAGTCAATGAGAGCGAGATTCTTCAAATGGCTGATGTGAATCTTAAATTCACAAAGCCTGAACTAAGGATTCACATAAACAGGGAAAAAGCGATTACACTCGGCGTTTCAACACAAAACATAGGTCAGACCCTGCAGCTTGCTCTCAGCGGTCAGAGATTCGGTTACTTCTTCATGAACGGCAAGCAATACCAGATACTTGGTGAACTCGCACGTGAAAACAGAAACAAGCCCCTTGACCTTAAATCGTTGTATGTAAGAAGCAATAAGGGAGAAATGATCCAGTTCGACAACCTGGTTACCCTGTCGGAAGAAACTGCACCTCCCCAGCTGTACCGTTACAACAGGTTCGTTGCAGCAACTGTTTCAGCAGGATTGGTCCCGGGTAAAACAATAAGTGAAGGGATAGCAGAAATGGACAGGATAGCGGATGAGGTGCTAGATGATTCATTCAGAACGGCGCTTGACGGCGATTCAAAGGATTATCTTGAAAGCTCCTCCAGCCTTATGTTCGCTTTCATGCTTGCCCTCGTACTCATATTCCTTGTACTTGCCGCTCAGTTTGAAAGCTTCAAGGATCCGTTCATAGTTATGATGACAGTTCCGCTTGCCCTTACCGGAGCCCTTATTTTCATGTGGTATTTTGATGTCACAATGAACATCTTCAGCCAGATCGGGCTTATAATGCTGATCGGGCTTGTATCAAAGAACGGAATATTGCTTGTTGAATTCGCAAACCAGAGAAAGGCTGCAGGCCTTAACAAGGTGGATGCAATAAAGAGCGCATCTGCCTCCAGGTTCCGGCCGATCCTTATGACAAGCCTTGCAACAATCTTCGGGCTTCTGCCTTTGGCTCTCGGACTGGGCGAAGGCGCCCAAAGCCGTGTAGCTATGGGTATTACAGTTGTGGGAGGAATGTTGTTCTCAACTTTCCTTACACTCTTCGTGGTGCCCGCCATTTATACTTACATCTCAAGTGAACCAAAAAATAATGATGATGAAACTAAGACTGCTGTTGCCTAGCCTGCTGTTCCTGGCAGTCAGCATAAATTCCCATTCCCAGGTCATATACGACCTTAATGAATGCATAAGTATCGGACTGGAAAAAAATTACTCACTGCTGATATCGAAAAACAGTGAGGAAGTGGCAAACAACAACTTCACCCTTGGAAATGCCGGATTTCTTCCTTCTCTCGACCTGTCAGGCAGATATGGCGGAAACATTAACAGCACAAGGAGAAACTTCACCGACGGAACCGAAACAGAGTCAAACGGAGAACACACAGCAACTGCAAATGCAGGTCTTTCGATAGGAATGACAATCTTCAACGGTTTCAATGTTCAGACCACATATAAAAAGCTCAACGAACTGAAACAGATGGGTGAACTTAACACTCAGTTCGCAGTTGAAAATCTTGTGTCAGGTATAATTTCAGCATACTACAATTATATTGAGCAGACAATGCTCCAAAAAAATCTTCAGTATGCCGTCGTACTTTCAAAAGAACGACTCAGGATTGACGAGGACCGCTATCTTCTTGGATCCAGCTCAAAACTCCAGGTATTGCAATCGAGGGTGTATCTCAATGCTGACAGTTCCAGACTTTCGCGTCAGACTGAGGTGGTCAGGGCTGCCCAGATCCGCCTGAATGAGCTGATGGCCGTTGAGGACCTGAGTCAGCTGTTTTCCACGGCGGACACTACTATCTCCGTAAATCCCGAACTTCTTTTCGAGAAGCTTCTCGACGAAACACTGGCAAAAAATACAAGCCTGCTGATTGCCTTGAAAAACAAAACGATATCGGAGTTTGACAGAAAACTTGTAGCGTCAAGAAGCTATCCGTATCTTAATGCATCCTCCGGATACACGACTACCCTGAACAATTATTCGGCAGGGACAATGGACCGCCAGAATACAAATGGAATGAACTACGGACTAACTCTTGGCATGAACATTTTCGACGGCCTTAACCAGAGGAGGAGCATAAAAAACGCTGATATTGAAATACAGAACAGGAAACTGCGGTATCAGGAGATTGAACAGGGTGTGAAAGCCGACCTTATAACTCTTTACAGCGCTTACAGCAATTACCTCAGACTGATTACACTCGAGAACCAGAACCTGCAGACGGCAAGCGAGAACCTCGATATCGCAATGGAAAGGTACAAACTTGGAAGTTTGTCGGGAATAGATCTGAGGGAAGTTCAGAAGAGCCTTCTTGACGCCCGCGAAAGCCTGCTTTCTGTCGAGTATCAGGCCAAGCTGGCGGAAATATCCCTTATGCTTATTTCCGGAAGGATTATGGAGTATTATCAGTAGAACGATTCTTCCGGATTTGCTATCTTTGGTTCCTAACTTTTTAACATGCAGAAGAAGACCGAACTGATAACCAACAGGGACGGAAGTATTTTCCATCTGAATCTTCTCCCGGGCGACATAGCTGACAAAATCATTATTGTCGGCGATCCCGGACGAGTGGATATGTTGTCTTCCCTTCTTACCGACATACGCGTAAGGAAGGAGAACAGGGAATTCAAAACAGTCACAGGATTCTCCGGAGGTACTGAAATTACAATCATTTCATCGGGAATCGGAACCGACAACGTGGACATTCTGATAAACGAACTTGATGCGCTAGTCAACATTGATCTTAAAACTGGTGAGCCAAAACCTGAAACTGTTTCTCTCACCCTTATAAGAATCGGCACATCGGGAGGATTGAGGGCAGATGTTCCGACCGGATCCTATGTTCTTGCCGAAACCGCCATTGGCTTCGACGGCCTGATTCATTTTTACGAGGGATACGACTGGCTGCTCGACAACGTTCTGTCGTCGGTGATGGCTGAATATCTTGAATGGCCCGATACTCTTCCTTTCCCCTATGCAATAAATGCAAACAAGGAACTTGCTGAGCTTTTCCGTGGTGAAAAGTTCATCAGGGGAATCACAGTTTCGGCTCCCGGCTTTTATGGACCTCAGGGAAGAAAACTCCGGCTTGAAACATTTGACAGTGAAATCAACGGTAAGCTTGCTGAATTCTCTTTCCGGGGCAGGACAATCAGCAACTACGAAATGGAAAGTTCGGCTATCTATGGATTGTCAGGTCTTCTGGGACACAAAGCCCTTACAGTCTGCCTTGTAATCGGGAACAGGGTTACAGGTGAATTCCTGAACGACTATAAACCGGCAATAATGGATCTTGCCGCGATTGTAATGAGAATCATTTGATTTCGTGAAATGTAACAGATGTTACAAATTGGCCCTGTACCAGTCTATTGCTTCTTCCATTCCCTCCCTGACTGTATGAGTTGGCTTATATCCGAGCAGTCTTCCGGCTTTTTCAATTGAAGCAAGGGAATGAGGTATATCGCCCGCCCTTACCGGACCATATACCGGCGTTAAACTCATAACTTCCTTATCAAACCTGCCTATCAGCTGCTTAACCATTTCAAACAGTTCATTGAGATTCGTACGCTCACCATGGGCTACGTTGTAAACCTGGTTTACAGCAGCAGGGTCTGCCGTAAGGGCTGCAAGATGATTGGCCTGAACAACGTTGTCAACGTAGGTGAAATCCCTCGAATAAGTTCCGTCACCATTTATAACAGGAGCCTCATGGCTCATAATCTTCTTAACAAACAGGGGAATTACGGCAGCGTATGCTCCCAAAGGATCCTGGCGCCGTCCGAAGACGTTGAAATATCTCAGACCTATCGATTCTGTATTATAAGTAGAAGCAAAGTTTGCAGCATAGAGTTCATCCACATATTTTGTAATTGCATAAGGAGAGAGGGGCTTGCCTATCCTGTCCTCCACCTTGGGGAGACCCGGATGATCGCCATATGTAGAGGAACTGGCTGCATAGATAAATCTTCTGACGCCTGCCTCTCTCGATGCATTTATCATTTTCACAAAGCCCCCTATATTAACATCGGTCGATGTGACCGGATCCTTTATCGATCGCGGCACAGAGCCCAGGGCTGCCTGGTGAAAAACATAATCCACTCCCTGAACAGCTCGTTCACAGTCGGCATAGTTACGAATATCTCCCTCGATGAGATTGAAACGTGGATTTGAAATAAAACCGGAAATATTTTCCCTTTTTCCTGTCGAGAAATTGTCGAGGCATACAACTGAATTGTCCGAAGCGAGCAGGGATTCAACAAGGTTCGACCCGATGAAGCCTGCACCGCCGGTTACAAGTACCTTATAGCCGTTTAGTCTGCGATTCATGAAAAAACTTTAGAAAAGAACGGTTTATACCTGTTTTTATTTCTTCCGGAACACGGAAATCATCGTTCCAGGAGCAACAGTATCTCCCTGAGTATGAATTCGGATGTCTTGCCATTGCCATAAAAACCAGGATACTCCAGACTTATACCAGACTGAACATATCCCTCAAAAGCATGCCGGATAAGGTCGGGGTTGGCATCAGCCAGCATTACTGTGCCATTTGCAACAAGCTCTATCCATTCGGTCTCCCTCCTGAGAACTATACACGGTTTTTTGAAAAAATGAGACTCCTTCTGAACACCGCCGGAATCAGTTATTATCATAAAACAGTTCTTTTCGAGGAAAGTCATTGTAAGATATGAAACAGGCGGAATTATCCGGATATACTTCGATTTACGCAGTTCCTCAAGCAGGTTTACAAGACCCGACTTCAGCGAATTCATTGTACGCGGATGAAATGGCATTACGAACGGTATCTTATATTCCTCTGCCAGGTGCTTAAGTGTTGAGAGAATTGTCTCCAGCCTTTTGGGATCGTCTGTATTTATATCCCTGTGAATCGTAGCAAGTACAAATTTGTTTCTTTCTATCTCAAGCGACTCAGGAAGCTCGCCTTTTTTCCGCTCAGCCAGTTCTGCAAAGAAGAGGGAGTTGTCGTACATTATATCACCCGTAAGGTAGATCTTAGGGTTATCAATAGTGTACGGAGGGCTGTTTTCCGGCCTGAAACCCTCATGTATCAGATTCTTGAAGGCGGCATTTGTCGGGGCAAACAGCAAGGTGGATGCATGGTCGCTTATGATCCTGTTAAGCTCCTCGGGCATTGTCTTGGTGAATGATCTCAGACCTGCCTCGATATGAATAACGGGGAAATGCTGTTTGGATGCTGCAACTGCTCCGGCAAGTGTCGAATTGGTGTCGCCGTAAAGCAACAAGCCATCCGGTTTTTCTTCAAGGAGGACTTCCTCAATTCCCGTTATCATGGCTGCAGTCTGGCGTCCATGCCTGGCCGATCCGACACCCAGGTTATAGTCGGGCTTGTGAATTTCGAGCTCATCGAAAAACACATCCGACATTTCCTTGTCATAGTGCTGCCCGGTATGCAGCGTAAATTCGGTTATCCGGTCAGAAAAACCTGTCCGTATTGCTCTGCTAATTGCTGAAGACTTTATTATCTGAGGCCTCGCCCCTACTATATTCAGCAGTTTTATCTTTGACATTATCCCGGGAAAAGAAGTTACTTATCTGTGTTTATTTTGCATAGTTAACCGCTCTCGTTTCGCGGATTACAGTGATCTTGATCTGTCCGGGATATGTCATATCATTCTGGATCTTCCTTGCAATTTCAGAGGAAAGGTTTTCAGCTTCCTTATCAGTTACCTTCTCAGCTCCGACAATCACTCTGAGTTCGCGGCCTGCCTGAATGGCGTAGGTTTTCATAACGCCGGGGTATTGAAGAGCAAGAGACTCCAGTTCCTTGAGCCTTTTAATATACGATTCAACAACCTCGCGGCGTGCACCTGGCCTGGCTCCGGAGATTGCATCGCAAACCTGAACGATCGGAGCAATAAGTGTAGTCATCTCAGTCTCATCGTGGTGTGAACCAATAGCATTGCATACTTCCGGTTTTTCCTTGAATTTTTCAGCAACCTTCATACCGAGGATTGCGTGCGGCAGTTCGGGCTCATCATCCGGAACCTTGCCAATGTCATGAAGCAAACCCGCCCTCTTGGCCAGCTTTGGATTGAGTCCGAGCTCGGCCGCCATTATGGCCGACAGATTCGCGACCTCCCTTGAATGCATAAGCAGGTTCTGCCCGTATGATGACCTGTATTTCATTTTCCCCACAAGGCGGATAAGCTCAGGATGGAGGCCGTGGATTCCAAGGTCGATAGTTGTCCTTTTTCCCACTTCCAGTATCTCATCTTCGACCTGTTTCCTTGTCTTGTCAACAATCTCTTCAATTCTTGCAGGATGTATTCGTCCGTCGGTAACAAGCTGATGAAGCGCCAGTCTGGCCACCTCACGTCGGATCGGGTCGAATGCCGACAGTACAATAGCCTCGGGAGTGTCGTCAACAATAATCTCAACTCCGGTTGCAGCTTCAAGCGCCCTGATGTTTCTTCCTTCACGGCCTATGATCCTGCCTTTCATTTCATCTGATTCGATATGAAACACTGTGACTGCATTTTCAATTGCGTTTTCAGCAGCAACTCTCTGGATTGTCTGAAGGACTATCCTCTTTGCTTCCTTGTTTGCTGTCATCTTTGCTTCGTCAAGGATCTCATTCACATACGACATTGCCCCTGTCTTTGCTTCTTCCTTGAGCGACTCGATCAGCTGGTTCTTTGCCTCCTCGGCCGACAGGCTGGATATAACTTCAAGCTTGTCAACCTGCTGCCTGTGAAGTTTGGTAAGTTCCTCGTTCTTCTTTTCAACAAGCTCAATCTGCGAAGTCAGGTTTTCCCTGATTGCATCAGCCTCGGTCTTCTTACGCTGTGCTTCTTCAAGCTTCTGAGATAATGTAAGCTCTTTTTGCTTTATCCGGCTTTCAGCCTGGTTTATCCTGTTGTTCTTCTCGTTTATTACCTTCTCATGTTCTGCCTTTAACTGAAGGAATCTTTCCTTAGCCTGAAGTATCTTTTCCTTTTTGATCACTTCAGCTTCGGCTTCTGCCTCGCTGATAAGTTTCGTACTCTTGTTCCTGAGCGCCTTATGCCAGAGAAAATATGAGGCAATGAAACCTGTAATAAGCGCAGCGGATGCCAATAATATGGTTAGTGTCATATGAATAGTGTTAAATTATATATAAAAAACCCGCAAAGTCTCTCCAACTTTTATAAAACCCCATATCTACATGGCTGGAGCTTCTAATACAGCTTGAACTTCCACTGACTCTCCCGAAGGAGTGTTTCCCGGCGAACCGGGATGAGGCCTGTCCTTACTACACTAAGGATAACTCCAAAGTTTTAAGTGTTGAGTTTCAAAAACGAATGAAGAAACAATGCGGGCAATAAGTTTTGCTATTTAAAAGAACGCTGTTACTCTTTTTCTCCCAGAACATCATCAATTTTCCTTACCAGCTCCTTCAGGGCTTCCGGAAGTTCGTCCGTGACCAGCCGCTCCTCATCCTCGTTCAGCTTGATCACATACTGCAGAGAAGCCATCGCCAGAAAATCCTGTACATCCTTGTCAGAATAGCGCTGTTTGTATTGCAGCACTTTCTCATTGATCATCCTGGCAGCTTTTCTGATCCTTTCCTCGTTATCCCTCTCCACCTTCAATGGATAATACCTGTCAGCCACATTGACCCTGATTGAAAGCTTATCATCCATCGCTATATCTTATCTGTTCAAAAGAGCAACACATCTGTCTATTTCCCGCACCAGTTCATTAATCCTTCCCCTTGCCTCATCGGCTCCTTCTCCCTTACCTGTAAGTGCTCCTGTTATCCTGATCCTTTCGTATTTGCTTTCCAGTTCTAAAATCTTATTGTCACGTTCTACTATATAACGTTTCAATATATCATTTTCGTTCCTGAGATCCCCGATTTTTGTTCTGAGATCTTTATACCTTTCAAACAACTCTTCGAGCTTTTTGTTCAGTAAATTAAGCTCCTCAAGACCCTGAACGGACATATTAACTTCTTTAATGCAAAGGTAGCACAGATAATATAATTTTCAAAAATTTAACATAAATACTTTGGAAGAACAACTCATAAGCCTAGTTTTGCATCTCGACTTCAAGAGACCAATTTGCCGACATGACAGAACTTCTGACAATACTTATTACACTACTGCTTACAGGATCCATTCATGAGAAACCGGAAGATCGTTCAGTATTCATCTCTCCTGTTAAAATACCCGTGTCACTTTCCTCAAATTTCGGGGAAATCAGAACCGATCACTTTCATTCAGGCCTGGATCTCAGGACTCAGGGAGTGACCGGAAAGGAGGTCGTTGCAGCTGCCAGGGGATATGTCTACAGGATCAGCATCTCACCCGGTGGTTTCGGAAAAGCCCTATATGTTCGTCATCCAAACGGATACTCAACTGTCTATGGACATCTTGAAAGGTTTACACCTGAGATCGAAGAGTATGTTGTATCGAGACAGTACGAGGAGAAAAGCTTTATGGTGACACTCTGGCCGCCAAAGGAAAGATTTTCTTTTGAACAGGGAGACATAATTGCGTATTCGGGAAATTCAGGGAGTTCCTCTGGTCCGCACCTTCATTATGAAATAAGGAAGACTGATGGGGAAACCCCTGTAAATCCCCTGCTTTTCGATTTTGGCGTTGAAGACAATATCAAACCGGTGATCGAAAAGCTTGTTGTTTATCCTATCACAAAAAACACAATTATAAACAAACGGAACAAAATGCTGAGCCTCGATGTATCGGGCGGAAACGGAAAATTCGGATTATCTTCAAAAAATGAAATTTCGATAAGCGGCCCTGCAGGGTTCGGATTCAGGTCGTACGATCTGATTAATGGTTCAGGCAGCAGATTCTCCGTCCATTCTATACAGTTGAAAGTCGATGGCAGGCAGGTGTTCAGCTATGTAATGGATGAATTTTCGTTCAATGAAACCAGGTATGTTAACAGTCATATCGATTATGAAACTGCCATGCGGGAAAACATCTATATCGAAAGAGCTTACAGGCTGCCAAACGACAAACTCAGTGTGTACGGAAATCTGACAGACAGGGGAATAGTAACCTTTTCTGATAATGCAAAACACACAGTGGAAATCGAGGTATCGGACATCCACGGTAATAAATCGGTTCTTACATTTAATGTTACATCTGACTCCGGAACCGTTAAACTGGAGAATTCTTCAAATCATGCACTTGCCAATTCCGGAATTATGATGCCTTTCAACAGAAACAATAAGTTCGTCACAAAGGATGTTGCAGTCAGTTTATCGACCGGTACTCTTTATGACACTCTCTGGTTTGAATTTAAAAGTAGCCCCGGTCTTCCGGAAATGTACTCTGACGTATTCGATATCCACAACATCTATACTCCCATTCATAAGTCGTACAGCCTTTCCCTGAAGACTCAGAGGGTACCTGCCGGAAAAGAATCCAAACTCCTTATTTTACAGATTGACAATATCGGCAGGAAGACCCCGGTAACCAGTTCGTGGGACAATGGTTTTGTAACAGCCAACCCGAGGACATTCGGAACATTCTTTGTTGGAATCGACACAGTCCCGCCTCAGATCACTCCGAACGGTTTCTCTGCCGGGGCAAACCTTGCCGGAAGGCAGAACATGCGGATTAAAATCAGCGATGACCTTTCAGGTATAAAATCTTATGAACCGGTTATTGATGGAAAATGGGCGCTCTTTGAATATGATCAGAAGAACAATGTTCTTATCCATAACTTTGATCCGGGCAGGATTCAAAAAGGCACAAAACACAGCCTGACCATCAAAGTGACGGATAACTGCAACAATCAAAGTACCTTAAATTATGATTTTGTATGGTGATCTATGAATAGATCCTTGCCGGATAAATCCCTTTCCTGATCATCTTCTTGATACTTTCCACAACAAACGGCTTGTCTTCCCTGTAGGTTACTCCAAACCATCTTTCGTTGCTCATAAGTATCTGAATCGTTATTTCACCGCTTTTTACATACCTGTCGACTGATGTCGGAATATCAAGTTCCGATTTTAGATCCATCCCGTATTTGTGAATAAAACTACGGAATTCCTCACCAAGAAAATTGTAGCAGGAGGGTTTGAATCCCCAGAGGTTCATAGATACGATTTCGTTTCCCGTAAACAGAATAGTTTCTCCGTTTGCCCCGGGTGCCTTTGCTCCTTCCTTTGTTTTTTCAATCTGCCTTGTCTCGACAATATGGCTGAGAAAGCCCTTTTCGTCGACCTTACAGACACCCCGGTTGACATGGCCGTGTTCAGAAAGTGTATTTCCAAGCTTATAGCCTACAATGCAGAAGTTGTTTGGATCCTTGTCATCAATAAGGAAATCCTTTAATATTTTAAATGAATCGACACCATAATAATCGTCAGCATTGATTACGCCAAAAGGCTCCCTGATCTTGTCTTTTGTGACAAGTATTGCATGGCTGGTTCCCCATGGTTTAGCCCTGTCCGGAGCCACTTTCACTCCTTCCGGAAGATTAGTGATCTCCTGAAATACATAGTCTACCTCAATTTTTCCACGTAATTTTTCAACGAACCTTTCCTTTACCTGTTCCTCGATATCCCTCCGTATAACAAATACAATCTTCCCAAAACCCGCACGGATGGCGTCGTATATTGAATAATCGATAATTGTCTCACCTGAAGGCCCAACTTCATCAAGCTGTTTGTTACCTCCGTAACGCGTGCCCATTCCGGCTGCAAGAACTAAAAGTGTAGGTTTCATACATTTAATTTTTATGATTCACAATTATACTTAAAATATTCTTACTTTTATTATCAGCATTAATTTTTGTAAATGAAGTTCAAGCTCGAAATATGCGCCGACAGTGTTGCTTCTGCAATCGATGCACAATCGGCCGGAGCAGACAGGATAGAATTGTGTGATAATCTGCTTGAAGGAGGCACCACCCCCGGATACGGGAATATAATTTCAGCAAGGAGCAACCTCGATATCAAGCTTCATGTTCTTATAAGACCAAGGGGAGGTGACTTCCTGTATTCCGACCTCGAGTACGACATTATGAGAAGGGATATCGAACTGTGTGCTGAAAATGGCATTGACGGAATCGTAACCGGGATTCTCCTGCCGGGAGGCAGCGTTGATGTTGAAAGAACAGCCCGGCTTTTTGAATTTGCATACCCGATGAGCGCCACTTTCCACAGGGCATTCGACCTGTGCAGGGATCCTGTCAGCGGACTGGAAGACGTTATCGCCACAGGTGCATCACGGCTTCTTACATCCGGACTGCGGAACAAGGCCCGTGACGGGATTGAACTGATCCGGCAGCTCATTATACAGGCGGGCGAAAGGATAATTGTCATGCCAGGAGGCGGAGTTGACGAAACAAATGCAGCCCAGATACTTACAGCTACCAAAGCAACTGAATTGCACCTGACCGGAAGAACTGAAATTGACAGTGAAATGATCTTCCGTCGTCATGGCATATTCCTGGGAGGTCAAACCGGAATCCCCGAGTTTACAAGAAAAGTGGCCGATCCGGAAAGGATAAAAAAAATCATTGAATCAGTCAAAATGATCTGAATCACTTTGAAATTTTGTCCGGCTTGTTACCTTTGCATTTCTTGAAATCATCAGTCGATATAACTGTAAAACAAATAAATCATTTATGAAGAAACTATTTGCAATACTAACGGCAATAATTTTTGCCTGGATGATCCAGGCTCCTGAATCGGTTGCGTGCACTAACTATATCGTGACAAGGGGAGCATCTGCCAACGGTTCGGTAATGATAACATACTCAGCTGACTCCCATGTTCTTTATGGAGAACTTTACCACTGGCCTTCAAGAGATTATCCTGAAGGTGCAATGCTTGATGTTTACGAATGGGATACCGGCAAATACCTTGGTAAAATCAAGCAGGTAAGTCACACATATTCGGTTGTAGGGAACATGAATGAACACCAGCTGTCGATCGGTGAAACAACCTACGGCGGTTTAGACGGACTGGTCGATCCTGACGGCATTGTCGACTACGGTAGCCTTATCTATATCACTCTTCAGAGGGCGAAAAATGCAAGGGAAGCCATTAAGGTAATTTCCGAACTCGTGGCTGAATACGGCTATGCAAGCTCAGGTGAATCATTCTCAATTGCCGATGCAAATGAGGCATGGATATTTGAAATAATTGGCAAAGGACAGGGCAATAAGGGAGCCGTATGGGTTGCGCGCCTTATTCCCGACGGATATGTCAGCGGCCATGCAAACCAGGCAAGGATTCAGACTTTCCCGCTTGCCACAGGCAAAAAGACAAGCAATGCAATCACATCAAAGGACCTCCGCAGGATATTTGATCCTGTTGTTGAATGCGTTTACGCCCAGGATGTAATTGAATTTGCAAGAACCAAAGGGCTCTTCAAGGGAACCGACCAGGAGTTCAGCTTTTCCGACACTTACAACCCGATTACCTTCGACGGTGCAAGATTCTGCGACATGAGGGTATGGGCGTTTTTCAGGGCTCTGAACAACGAAATGGATCAGTATAAAGGGTACGTTTCAGGCCATGATCTCAGCAAGAGAATGCCTCTGTGGGTCAAACCAAACCGTAAAGTATCCAACTACGATCTCATGAATTTTATGCGCGATCATCTGGAGGGCACAGAATTCGACATGAGAAAAGACATTGGCGCAGGTCCCTTCGGCTCTCCATACCGCTGGAGACCTCTTTCCTGGAAAGTATCCGACGACCCCAACGCCGCAACTTACTGTAACGAAAGAGCTACAGCCACACAGCAGACCGGTTTTGTCTTTGTTGCAGAATCACGCAACTGGCTTCCTGATCCTATCGGCGGTATCTTCTGGTTCGGCGTTGACGATGCAAGCACAACCGTTTTTAATCCGATATACTGCGGGATCACCGAGATTCCCGAATGTTTCAAGGTAGGAAACGGCAGCATGGTTACCTACTCCCCCACTTCTGCCTTCTGGCTGTTCAACCAGGTTGCAAACCAGTGTTACCTTCGCTATGACATGATGAGCGAGGATGCCCTTAAGGTTCAGAGAGAACTGGAAACAAGATATATTAAGGAAACTGCTTCAGAAATTGATCAGGAAGCAAAGAAACTTTATGACAATGATGTCTGGAAAGCACGCGATTACCTTACAAAGTATTCAGTCACGACTGCCCGCAACACATTCAGCGAATGGAAGAAACTCAGTGAATACCTGCTTGTCAAATACATAGATGGAAACATAAAGAAGGAAAAAGACGGCAAGTTCTCCACTACAGAAGACGGATATCCTGATTTCCCGATGCAGCCGGGTTATGACGACAAATGGAAAAAATCGGTCATTCAGGACACTGGTAATAAGCTCCTTGTTCCGGCAGGAGGCGCTCATTAATGATTGGTTTTAGCCAATAATTGACAAAATTTAAATACCGGCGTTTGGGAATATAAAGAAAATGTGTATTTTTGCACCCTGATTTTAGATCATGTTGTTTGAAACAAAATTGTTGTGAAATGAATTTAATGGATGTTATTGAGAAGGAATTTGCAGTAAAAAATGAATATCCCAGGTTCATTGCCGGAGATACCGTTACTGTCCACTATAAGATTAAGGAAGGGAACAAGGAGAGAATTCAGCAATTCCGCGGAGTAGTTATTCAGCGGAGCGGTAGTGGTCACACTGAGACCTTTACTGTCAGAAAAATGTCAGGAAATATCGGTGTTGAAAGAATATTCCCGCTGGTCTCACCTTCGATTGACAAGATAGAAGTAAACAAGCATGGAAAAGTACGCAGGGCCAGGATATTCTACCTTCGCGATCTTACAGGAAAGAAAGCACGTATAAAGGAAAAGAAATTCTAGAATTGATTCATATTAAAAAAGGCTGTCCGCAAGGAACAGCCTTTTTTGATTTTATATCTTCTGAAGCAGTTCCTCACGCTTTGCCTTAGCCTCGTCAACAAGCTTAAGGGCCTTTTCATCGGCCTCTTTTACAAGTTGATCCGCTTTCCTGTCTGCTTCTTTTATCACACTGTCGGCTGCCTTCTGAGCCCCGAGTCTGGCAATAGGGCCTTTGGATTCTGCCTCCTTTACTAGTTTGTCGGCCTGAGCCCTGGCTTCAAGACGGATCTTTTCAGCGGTTCTTGAAGCTTCATCCCTTAACTGCTGACCTCTGTCTTCCGCTTCCTGAACCAGTTTGTCACCCTGTATCTCAGCTTCGCTCTTCACCTTATCCCTGACTTCTTCGACTTTCTCAACAACTGTTTCCTTTACTGCTTCTTTGGCTGTTTCCCTTATGTTCATTACAGATGTGCTATCAGGAGGTGTGCTGCCAAAAAACGGTTTTACAACCGGTTTAAGGAAAGTCCCGGATACATTGACGTTGACCTTCATTATCTCCGATGGTTTAATTGTAACGCCAAATGCTGAAGCCTGCGCCGACAGGCTTTCAATAAGTGAATTTGCAGCATTTCCCAGTTCTGATCTGGGAATTTCAGTTTTGATTACATAATTGATAGTCTGGTCCAGACCCTGGTCACCGCTTATGTTCATTTTTATATTTCCGACACGGGTATTGAAGGGACTGACGAACAGACGTCCGTCCTTTACATTGAAGCTTATATTTAAATCCCTGAATGTATTTGTATACCCTCTCCCCACCTTGAGAACCTCCTTCATTGTATTAAATACTGCGGATTCAACCAGGGTCACTTCACTTGACTGCATTTTTCCTGCTCCTGTTATTGTCGAAATCCTGGGCATGAAATCATTCTGCAGCATGCTGCTGTAATTAAGTTTAAAAGCAAATTTGCCGTCAATACCCTTTGCTGTCGGAGCAAGCATCTTAAGAGTATTAAAGACCTCAAATGCATCCTTAATTGCAAGATCAAGAACATTCATCTCCGCTTTTACAAACGGATTAAGAGTGTCGCGTGTATCATAATCAGCATTGAAAGCCACCTTGCCTCCGAGCAGATCCATTCCGGTATCCTTTAGAGTCAGTATGCCGTCCTTAACAAGAATGTGACCTGTCACATTACTTACATTTATATTGTTGTATTTGAACTTATCGACCTTCGCTGTAAAGTCGAAGTCAATGTTGCCCGGCACTTTGATGACTGCAAGCGATGATGTGTCTTCATCTGCTGTATCATCTGCCATCCCCGACATGATTTCAGTGAAGTCAATCTGTTTCGAATACATTGAAAGGTTTCCCCTTATTGTTTCATTTTTCAGCAAGTAAGGGATATAGTTTTCCAGTTTTCCTCCAAGACTGAAATCGCTGCCCTGTCCGATGCTTATCTCTGCACTTTTCAGATCCGCAAACGCAGGAGTGACTGTCATTCCTGCCTCCCTGATATTAACTTCGGGATATCCGGTCATTGCTACAAGCATGTCTTTCAGGCTGATGTTCCCCGATGCCTTAAATTTGTCGTATTGCGATTGTTCGAGCATCGACATCCTTCCTGCCATATCAACTGACAGGTCTATCAACCCCGCCAGCTTAATGCTATCCATCGGGACAGCCTTTGTAAGTGCAGTAAGATCGATTTTCCCTTTAGCTGAACCGTCGATATCGGGATCGCTCATTGGAGTTCTGAGATAAAACCTCAGGTCAAAAGGATTTCCTGCAAGTTCAAAATGAAAACCCGAAACATCCACCCTTGTCTTGTCCAAATCCGTCCCATCAATAAATATTGACGATTCGAGGTTTATTCTTTTTATCTGTTCGGGAAGTGCGTGATAGCTTATCAACCCGTCTTTCACGGTAAGATCAAGTGAAATATCAGGCATTGTGCTGTCGGCGCTGCTGTAAATTCCTTTTGCCTTTCCGGCAAGGTTAAATGTGCCTTCAGCTTTGAGATCCTGAAAATCCTTCATATATAATGCCGGAATAAGGGATATAAGAGATTTGAATGATGTCTCATCCGATCTGAATGTAAGGTCAGTCTCAATATCATCTCCCGGCATTGCAACAGTACCGGCAAAATTGAGAAGCAGGTCATTTATTGTCACGGAATTTTCCCTGAGACGGAATATCATGCTGTCAATATCCGCCAGAACATTCACAAATGCAGTTGCTTTTGCACTGTTTATATACTTCATGTCCTCCATTACAAAATCAAAGTCGTCCGATTCAAGGGTTATTACAAGATCGCTTTTGCTGCCTGCAAGATCACCGCTCAGAGAACCATTCACATTACCCAGCCATGCAGCAATATCCGATTCCCTATCAACATATGAGACGGAACTGGAGAGCAGTTTTACCTCCTTCAGCAATATCTTTACACCGGAATCTGCTTCCACTTCAGCTTCAGTTTCCTCGCTTTCCTTCATTATATCCCAGTTTGCGCTTCCATCCTCAAGCACGACAGTATTAATTCCGGCGCCATCTATTATAACAGATTTAACTTCATAGCCACCCTTTCCGAAAAGGCTTGACAGGTTAAAAACCAGATTAATTGAATTGGCAGCCGCAAGGGTGTCGGCCTCAAACTTACCGACACCAGCCACCGAAAGGTTCTCAAGTGAAAAAGTCAGGTTGGGAAAGTTTTTAAAGAATCCCAGCTTGTAGTCGCCAAAACTCACTCTTGCTTCAACCGATTCATTTATTACATTCACAACCTTCTCCTTTATCTTGTCCCTGAAAATAAGTGGAATTGAAAACAGGAGAATCAGGATTAGAAGGATAAGCCCCAGAAGAGATTTCAGTATTATTGAGGTTGCTTTTTTCATTTCATATAATTTGTCTTATGATTTTCAACGATATAAAATATGAAATATTTTACATTTTCCGACAAATAAAGATAAGCATTAACAGAGGCAGAAAAAATTATTATATTTGCAACCTGATTTTGACAATAAGGTCCCGTAGCTTAACTGAATAGAGCATCTGACTACGGATCAGAAGGTTACAGGTTTGAATCCTGTCGGGATCACAAAAAGCGCCTTTTCGGGCGCTTTTTCTATGGATTAGTTTTTCTTTTCCAGACTGCCGTTCAATGCCTGCTTGGCTGATTTATATTGGGGAACAAGCAGCTCAAAGAAATCGACTACTTCAACGTCGGTAAGACCGTAAATATTCCTGAGCGATGCAATAACATGCAGTACTTCAGTCTTGTAATCCTTTCTGTCGACTTTGGCGATCTTTATCTTCTCATGGTGGGTTGGAAGTATTTCCTCTTCGGAAGAAAGCAGTTCCTCAAACAGCTTTTCTCCAGGGCGAAGTCCGGTATATTCTATTTTTATGTCCTTGTCCGGTTCAAGACCGGAAAGCTTGATCATGTTTATTGCCAGATCGGTTATCCTGACAGGCTTACCCATATCGAACACGAATATCTCTCCTCCATTTCCCATGAAACCAGCCTCAAGAACCAGCTGACATGCTTCAGGAATTGTCATAAAATATCGTGTAATATCCGGATGAGTAACAGTAACCGGCCCGCCATCTTCGATTTGTCTTTTAAACAGCGGTATTACCGATCCGTTTGATCCAAGCACATTCCCGAACCTGGTAATTACAAACTGGGTTTTAACGCCTTCCTTCATCGATTTTGTCTGTACAAGCATTTCGCAGACCCTCTTGGATGCCCCCATTATGTTTGTGGGATTGACAGATTTATCAGAGGAAATCATTACGAATTTCTTGACTCCATACTTGACAGATAGCTCCACCATTATTCTTGTTCCTCCCACATTGACACGTAATGCTTCATGGGGATTTGCTTCCATGAGCGGAACATGCTTGTAGGCTGCCGCATGAAAAACAACGTCCGGACGATATTTAGCAAATATCTGCTCCATCTTTTCCATGTTGGTTACATCGGCCAGTATTGCTATGAACTTCATGTGCCCGAAGTTCTTCCTGAGTTCGTTTTCAAGATGAAATACGGGAGTTTCTGCCTGATCAATAAGAACTACATTCTGTGTCCCAAACCTTGAAAGCTGGCGGACAATCTCAGACCCAATGGAGCCGGCGGCTCCCGTTACAAGTATTGTCTTTTTGGATAATCCCTTTCTGATTGCATCAAGGTTAAGCTTTATGGGTTCCCTTCCAAGGAGATCTTCAAGCTTGACTTTCTGAAGCTGCCTGACCTCAAGCTGACCGTTTAACCATTTGTCCAGTGCAGGCGTCTCAAGAACTTCAATATTAAGGGCAATGGCCTGTTGTATTATCTCACTTTTTTTAGCGGGTTGCAGATTTGCAATAGCCAGAACCAGAGTTTGTATCCTGTGCTTAATTATAAAACCCGGATTTAGAATATCCGAATTATAAACAGTAATGTCATTGATCTTCTTTCCCTGAAGCTGCCTGTTATCATCAATAAACCCGGTGACGCTGAATCCTCCCCTGGGGTCACTTACTAGAACACGCTTCACGACAAATCCCATTTCTCCAGCTCCATAGATCAGTACTCTCTTGTTTAATCCCTTGTATGAATGATGCGCGAACCTGAACAACACCTTTACCGCAATTCTCATGTAAAAAAAATAAACAGTAATGAGTACATAATGTATCAGCAGAATTGAAACAGGTATTGTGAAGTAATTGCCAAAATGCAATTTTTCACTTAACAGGGAGAATAGTACCAATACAACACCAGAAACCGATGTAGTAAGGAAAACCATTGAAATGTCGGTCAGTGTTGTATGCCTGATAAGACCGGCATAGGAGCGAAAAACCAGAATAAAGACAGTGTAAATGAATAAAGTGATCAGACCGTGCAGCATGGCGGTTTCCATTGGAAAATCACCCGGAACAAAATTGTACCTTAGCAAATATGAAAGGAGAAAGGTTAGAAAAACCGAGATCATGTCATGCAAGAAAAGGGTCCATCTGGGTATTGAATACTTATGAAAGAATACCGATGCCAGTTTTCTGATCTTCTCCTTGATTCCAGTGTCTGTTATACGCATTTCAGGATTCAGTTTTCAAAATGTGCTTCCATACCAGGTAGCAATTTGTTCTTCAAATGTAACAAAAAAAGCATTGACAACAAAATCAACTTAGCTTCAAAGTGTCTCAAAATGAGACATTTTTATATATATGACCCACTAAAACAGGACATACGTCAAAAGAAAAAAACCATTTGATGCCTGATTAACAACCATTGATCAAAATACTCGTTTTTCTTGACATTATACCTGATAAGTGCCTTACAGGCCGGATTATTTTTTAAGCACTTCAATCAGCCAGTTCTGAAGACGGATGTT
The DNA here is from genome assembly GCA_964555805.1 of uncultured Rikenellaceae bacterium. Taxonomy (GTDB): domain Bacteria; phylum Bacteroidota; class Bacteroidia; order Bacteroidales; family VadinHA17; genus LD21. The sequence goes on along the minus strand of CAZKTX010000002.1, from coordinate 4,178 downwards.
CTGCTCCTGGAATGTCCAGTGCCCGGTTTCAAGTGCAAGATGAAGTTCTTTTGGAGCATTAATTACATTGTATGCTGCATACATTGATGTTGGAGGACATGTCTCGTCGTTGAAACCCCATGTATAGTTACCGGCTGCCTTTAGTTCCCTTGCAAAATTCACTACGTCATAATATTGTATTGTTTCAAGCTTCTCCTTGATATTGTGATACTTCACATTGTTCTTATCGAAGAAATGAGGCCATCCGCCTGCCCTGCCTGACAAATACCCTGTGACGTCGGACAGTGCAGGATATAGCGAAGCAAGGTATTTAACTCTAGGGTCAAGCGAAGCTGTAATGATTGACAGAGCTCCGCCCTGGCTTCCCCCTGTTACTGCCAGGCTTGATCCATCGTACTGGGGAAGCGAGGCAATGAAATCATTTGCTCTGACACAACCCAGATATACCCTTTTATAATAATATCTGTCGCGGTTATCCATATTGTTAGTCCAGTATTCTCTCAGACCACCGCTTCCCAGGTCAAGATATACCCCCGGATCAAGATTCACCGGTATTCCGTGAATTCCAATCACGAAAGTAATAACACCCCGCTCTGCAAGGTTAAGGTCGGGGGAATAAGCCCTGACACCCGCTCCCGGAACCTCCAGTATTGCAGGATACTTACCTTCCTTTCTGGGGATTGAGACAATGCCATAGATCCTTGAATTCCCAATGTTCTGAATACTGACATTATATACATTTGTGTTTTCCGTGCATCTCTCAGGCATCAGCGTCATCCTTGGATTAAGCGGGACTTTTTCGAGTTCGGCTTTGGCTGCATCCCAGAATGCCCTGAAGTCGTCGGGGTACTTAACTGTAGGTTTTATTGTCAGCGGACTGAACCCGGCTGTGGCAAGCCCCCTGTATCTGCGTCCCTCAAAATCAACAGTCACAACACAACGCAGAAAACCAGGAGATGACATCGTACCTCCGTTCACTTCAAACGGTTTGCCGTTCAGCATAACCGAATCCCTTTTCACAGGGTCCATTTTCTCCGGTCCTATCTCATAGAAGGCTTTAACTCCCTTCAGTGGATTCTGATGATAAAAGACCTGGATTGTAAAACCAGCCTTTTCTCCTGTAGTGTATTGCCAGTCTTCATGATCGGGCGTTACAATAATCTTTATCATCTGCTCGGGAATCTGGCCATATAATGCTCCACATGCCAGCAAACATGCCGAAATGAACAGTCCTGAAATAAGCTTTTTCATAATTGTTATTGTTTTAGTGTTTAGTTTGATTCAGTTAATGCATTCTGACGGGGAAGAAATGATACTATAAGCGCCCCTGTCAGCGCTATGAATATGAGCACGATGAAACCAGTTGTATAGCTTTTAAGGGCTTCATTGTACAGGGCCCCCACCATCATTGGAGAGAGAGATTCCGCAATTCCGTCGGCCACAAGAATAATTCCCATTACCCTTCCCAGCATTCTTACACCGAACAGGTCACCAGCCATCAGTGGAATTATCATATAATCACCACCAAGACCTATCCCGAAAATGACTGCAAATATGTACAGCCTTCCCGGAAAATCAGGCATCAGAAGCAAGGGAATGGATGCTCCTACAATTAAATATATGAGTATCATAACATATTTCCTCGGGAAGATGTCGGCAAGCATCCCCATTAACACCCTGCCTGCCAGGCTTGAAAGCAGTACAAGCGACATAATGGTTGCAGAATTTGACTGCGAGAAATCATGATCCCTGAGATAGAGCTTAAGATGCTGGTTCACACCGCCAACTGCCCCTATTGAACACATGCTTCCTATGGCAAGAAGATAGAAATTCCTGTTCTTAAGTATTCCGGATACAGGTATTTCAGGCTTCTTGCGTGTCACTGCAACAGGTTCACGGGGAGTCTCTTTTAAGAAAAATGCAAGAGGAAAAGAGAACAGTATTACAAGTACACCTACACTTGTTAGCGCCAAATGCCAGCCGAGGTTTTTCTCAAGAGTTGTTGAAATCAAGGGAACAACTGCCCCGCCTGTTCCTATTCCAAGATAGGCAATACCCATGGCCTTGCCCCTGTTCTTCTCAAACCATCTCGATATCAACACCTGGCAGGGAAGCGGACCACCAAAAACATATCCCAGTGCGTTAAGAATATAGAAAAAATAGAACATGCCCAGGTTGTTCATCATGCTCAAGCCGATCAGGGCCGAACCGGCAAGAAGCGATCCGGCAAGCATCAGTTTCCGGGGTCCGTAGCGGTCAATAAGCCAACCGGCCAGGAATCCGAAGAGAGGTGCTATAATGAGTTTTCCAAGGGCATTTCCTGACGTGACAACAGTACGCGACCATCCGAACTCCTTCACGAAAAAATCATAGAAAAAGGGAAGACCGTAAAGAGCGAAACCAACAATTGCAAGTAATGCAAAAAATGCCGTCGCTACAACGTAGGGCTTCGATCCGCGAATACCGGAGCTTTCCGGCGAGGCGTCAGGACTGGCCATGCTTTTCGGGAGATCAGGTTAAAAATAGAGCATGTATACAAAAATAGAATTTCTTTTCATATAAGTTCGGATAATCTTACAAACCACCTCATGAAATTCACAAAGGTGTTTTTTTTGTACTTTTGGACGTAATTTTTAAGGAAATGAAGGAAAAAATAGCTGCAATATTTGAGAGAGAAGCTTCTGCGATAAAGAACATCCCGGTAAATGATGCATACGAAGCAGTCACCGAAATCATTTTCAGGCATGTTCATGAGATGAGGGGCAAACTAATTACAAGCGGCATGGGCAAGGCAGGACAGATAGCCAACAATATAGCCACGACTTACAGTTCAACGGGAACTCCGGCAGTTTTCCTTCATCCCAGCGAAGCTCAGCACGGCGACCTTGGAATCTTACAGGAAAACGATATTATGCTTGTAATTTCTAATTCAGGCAAGACACGCGAGATAATAGAACTGATCGATCTTAAGGATAGCCTGTTTCCCGGTCTGCCTGTAATTGTTATTACCGGAAATGAGCAAAGTCCCCTGGCAATAAAAGCCGATTACTTCATTTCAACCGGATCTCCTACCGAGGTCTGTCCGCTCGGCCTTACTCCCACCACTTCAACCACTGTATTTACAGTAATCGGCGATGCACTGGTTGTGATGATGATGGAAAAAATAGGATTCACTGCCGAGGACTATTCAAAACGGCATCACGGGGGCTACCTTGGCATAAGATCAAGGGAAAAATCAGCCGGGGATCCCATCGAAAAGTAATTTTGCTTTGCAGCGAAATTAAAAAAGATTAGTTTTGACTATTCTGAAAAAACCTAACCTAAATCCATAATTATGTCTACAAGCAACTCTTCAAACGACATCAGCAGAAAGGACTATGTATTCGCGATTACAATCATCGGACTTTTCTTCTTCATCTTCGGATTTGTCACCTGGCTTAACGGAGTACTTATACCATTCCTCAGGACAGCCTGTGAGCTGAATGATTTCCAGGCGTATTTCGTTACAGCTGCTTTTTATATTTCATATTTAGTGATGGCCCTTCCGTCATCCCTGATTCTTAAAAAGACAGGATTCAAAATGGGTATGTCTGTGGGTCTTTGGGTTATGGCAGCGGGTGCTCTTGTTTTCATACCTGCAGCCCTAACAAGAACCTATGGTCTGTTTCTCACAGGTCTGTTTGTTGAAGGAACGGGTCTGGCACTTCTTCAGACTGCCGTGAATCCGTATGTTACAATCATCGGTCCGCGTGAAAGCGCTGCAAAGCGTATCAGTATAATGGGCATAGCAAACAAGTTTGCCGGAGTTCTTGCCCCTATTATACTTGCAAGTGTTCTCCTTAAGGATTCCCATATAATTGAAGAAAATCTGGCAAAGGCTGTCGATGCTGGATCGAGGGCACTTCTTCTTGATGAAATGGCAAGAGGTGTTATTGTACCTTATATAATAATGGCTGTTGTGCTTGTGCTTCTCGGACTTCTTATCAAATTCGTTCATCTGCCCGATGTGGACACGGAAGCAGAGGATGAAGCCGTAGGCGTGGCGAATGAGAAAAAAACAAGCATCTGGCAGTTCCCCCACCTCATTCTCGGTGTGATTGCTCTCTTCTTCTATGTAGGCGTGGAAGTAATTGCAGGTGATACTATAATCAGGTACGGACAATCGCTTGGAATATCAA
>CAZKTX010000001.1:0-55481 GCA_964555805.1 uncultured Rikenellaceae bacterium | reverse complement strand
CTGAGGGATGGAGAGGGTGTGGCAGTTGAGATACTGCTGAACCAGGGCATAGACCTGCTGGTGCTTAAGGGCTCGCTTGAAAAAAGCATTAAAATAGAAAGTCCGATATCTGTGGCCGATACAGAGATAGTTCCGTTGTTGAGAAGCACGGAAAGAATATTGAAACTTGTGTATCTCGAAGCAAAGTCTCTTAAGAGTCCTGTAATCGACTCTGAACATCTGCTTCTTGCTATACTCAAGGATGAGAATGCCCTTGTTACAAGGTTCCTGACTGAACTTGATGTCGATTATCAGGCAGTCAGAAGAGCAGTTGAAGCCGGTTTGCCAAGTGCAAAAGCCGACTTTCCAAGGGAGGAGGACGATGAAGGACAGTCATTTGGCGGCGGTGGCACCGGAAAGGGCCAGCCATCTTCTTCATCTTCAAAACCTTCATCCGATACTCCTGTACTCGATAATTTCGGGATCGACCTTACAAAAGCCGCAGAGGACGGAAAACTCGACCCGGTTGTTGGCCGTGAGAGGGAAATTGAACGTCTGGCGCAGATACTCTCGAGGAGAAAAAAGAACAACCCTGTGCTTATCGGGGAGCCGGGAGTCGGAAAATCAGCAATTGCCGAAGGACTGGCACTAAGGATAATAAAGAAGAATGTCTCAAGGGTGCTCTTTAATAAAAGAGTAGTGGCGCTCGATCTGGCTTCAATTGTGGCAGGGACAAAATACCGCGGTCAGTTCGAGGAGAGAATGAAAGCCATCCTTAACGAATTATCGAAAAATGATAATATAATCCTGTTCATCGACGAGATCCACACTATTGTCGGAGCAGGAGGCGCAACAGGTTCGCTGGATGCAGCAAATATGCTGAAGCCGGCTCTTGCGCGCGGCGAAATTCAGTGCATCGGTGCGACAACACTCGATGAATACCGCCAGCATATAGAAAAGGACGGAGCACTTGAAAGAAGATTCCAGAAGGTTATGGTTGAACCTACTTCTATAGAAGAGACAATTCATATACTGCATAACATAAAGGAAAGGTATGAAGAACATCATAATGTTATGTACACCGATGATGCAATTGATGCCTGCGTAAAGCTTACAAACAGATATATTTCAGACAGGCACCTTCCCGACAAGGCGATAGATGCCCTCGATGAGTCGGGTTCAAGAGTCCATATTTCCAATATTGTTGTTCCTGAAAAGATCCTTTCGCTCGAGAAACAGCTCGAGGATACAAAGAAGGAAAAAATGATGGCAGTTAAAAATCAGAATTTCGAGAAGGCTGCCAGCTTCCGCGACAAGGAGAAAGACCTGCTTGACATGATTGACCAGGAAAAGAAAAAGTGGGAAAAGGAACTTGCAATTAACAGGGAGACTGTTGATGCGGAAAAGGTTGCCGAAGTTGTTGCCATGATGACGGGCGTTCCTGTCCAGCGAATCGCCCAGACCGAAGGAACCCGCCTGCTCAAGATGGCTGATGAACTGAGCGGAAGCGTAATTGGCCAGACCGAAGCTATCAACAAGGTTGTGAAATCAATTCAACGAAACAGGGCCGGATTGAAAGATCCTAACAAACCCATCGGCACTTTTATCTTTCTCGGCCCGACAGGGGTTGGTAAAACACAGCTTGCCAAGGTGCTCGCCAAATTCCTTTTCGACACAACCGACAACCTCATCAGGGTTGACATGAGCGAGTACATGGAGAAATTCTCCGTGTCGCGGCTCGTTGGAGCGCCTCCCGGATACGTGGGTTATGAAGAAGGCGGACAGCTTACTGAAAAGGTAAGAAGAAAACCCTATTCGGTTGTGCTTCTTGATGAGATTGAAAAAGCTCATCCCGATGTATTCCACATTCTGCTCCAGGTGCTCGATGAGGGACAGCTTACCGACAGCCTCGGACGAAGAGTTGACTTCCGCAATACAATCGTCATTCTTACATCAAATATCGGCACACGTCAGCTGGCGGAGTTCGGTCATGGTATTGGCTTTGATACAAGTGCAAAGAAAGCCACACGTGACGAGCAGGCAAAAAGCATACTGCAAAAAGCTTTGCAGAAGACATTTGCTCCAGAATTCCTTAACAGGATCGATGACGTTATTATGTTCAATTCTCTTGGAAAAGAGGAGATTAACAAGATCATCGACCTTGAATTACAGGGATTGTACGACAGGGTGAAATCTCTTGGTTACCAGCTCAAGATTGCAACTGCAGCCCGTGACTATATTGCTGAAAGGGGATTTGATGCCAATTATGGCGCCAGGCCGTTGAAGCGGGCAATCCAGAAATACCTGGAGGATCCCATGGCTGAGGTTCTTATAAAAGCTGAACTCAGGGAGGGTGACATAATTAATGTCGGATTCAACTCCGTAAAATCGGAGATAAAGATTAAGATACTCAAGAAGAAGGAGCCTGAACTGCCGCCTGCTGAATAGATCGTTTCAGGAAGTATATTTTACGGGTGTACCGAAAAGGTCGAATTCAGTCGACCCGGTTATCAGGATGTCGTGGAAACTGCCAGGGGCAAGTTCATCCTTTGTGCTTATCAGAACTTCATTATCGACTTCGGGGCTGTCGTGTTCGGTTCTTCCGATGAAATAATCTCCTTCCCTCCTGTCGATCAGGACTTTCAAAACACGGCCGTTTTTTTGCCCGTTGAGTTCTCCTGAAATCGACTGCTGGATTGCCATAAGTTCAGCCACCCTTGTTTCCTTTACTTTGTCAGGAACGTCATCAGTATATTTTTCTCCTGAAAATGTTCCCTCTTCATGGCTGTAAGCAAAAACTCCAAGCCGGTCGAACCTGTAATCTGAAATGAAATCCCTGAGTTCGTTATAGTCTTTTTCAGTCTCACCGGGATGACCGGCAATGAGAGTTGTCCTGACAGCTGCGCCGGGAAGTTCACGCCTTATCCTGTGAAGGAGATCGCGGGTTGCCTTTCCGCCGTGAGAACGTTTCATTAACCTGAGCATCCTGTCGGATATATGCTGTATAGGTATATCTATATAACTGCAGATCTTTGGATTGTCCTTCATCAGGTTAATGATCCCTGACGGGAAGCCCGCCGGATAAAGGTAATGAAGTCTTATCCATTCCAACGACTCAACGGACAGCAGCTGTGAAACAAGCCGGGGAAGTTCCCTCCTGCCGTAAATGTCGAGTCCATAGTAACCAAGATCCTGTGCTATGAGAATCAATTCTTTTACTCCCTTGTCAGCAAGTATCTCAGCCTCCCTGATTATCTCATCAAGCGGACGGGAAACATACTTTCCCCTTATCAGGGGTATGGCACAGAAAGAACACTTTCTGTCGCATCCTTCAGACACTTTCAGGTAAGCGTAATGGGCGGGACCTGTGAGTACCCTTTCAGGAAAAAGTTCCCTGCGGGTTGTAGTGCCCAGCTCCTGAAGTATCTCTTCCATACTGCTGACGCCAAAGTATTTATCAACTTCAGGTATCTCCTGCTGCAGGACGTCCCTGTAACGTTCAGAAAGACAACCCATGACATACAGCTTCCTCACGCGGCCTTCGCGGCTTGCCTTTACATAGCGAAGTATTGTGTTGATGCTTTCCTCCCTGGCATCGCTTATGAAACCACATGTATTAATTATTACGGTATCCGCATTTTCGGCCGACGGATCGTATGCGACAGAATACCCCCCTGCCCTGATCTGACTGAGCAGTTTCTCCGAGTCGACAGTGTTCTTTGAACAACCCAGTGTTACTATATTAATCAGCTTACTGACGGGACTTTTCTGCAATTCGGGACGTATTTGTATTAACTGCCTGATTCCTGTGAGAAGAGGGAGTCAACGAATTCCTGCGGGTTGAATACCTGGAGATCTGTAAGCTTTTCACCCAGACCTATATATTTAACGGGTATGCCGAACTGGTCGGATATGCCAATTACAACACCGCCTTTTGCAGTGCCGTCGAGTTTTGTGATGGCGAGGGCTGTAACGCTTGTGGCGGCAGTAAACTGCTTGGCCTGTTCAAAGGCATTCTGGCCGGTCGATCCGTCAAGCACAAGAAGCACCTCGTGGGGAGCCTCAGGCACAACTTTTTCCATTACCCGCTTGATCTTCGAGAGCTCCGACATAAGGTTTATCTTGTTATGGAGTCTTCCGGCAGTATCAATAATTACAACATCATAATTACCGGCAACGCCCGACTTCACGGAATCAAAGGCAACCGAAGCAGGGTCGGATCCCATGTTCTGCCTGACAATCTGGACCTCTGCCCTGTCGGCCCAGATCTGAAGCTGGTCGATTGCTGCAGCCCTGAATGTATCGGCAGCTCCAAGCAGAACTTTCTTGCCGGCCAATTTATACTGATACGCCAGTTTTGCTATGGTTGTTGTTTTTCCCGATCCGTTTACTCCCACAACCATAATAATGTAAGGTGACACGGGGAGTTGTGATGCGAAATCAACAGCCGGGCCAGTCTTGTTGCTCTCAAGGAGGGCTGCGATCTCTTCCCTTAATATCCTGTTAAGCTCTGCAGTATTCAGGTATTTATCCCTTGCCGCCCTGGCTTCTATCCGTTCAATGATCCTGAGCGTTGTTTCCACGCCAACATCGGACGATACGAGAGCTTCCTCAAGGTTGTCAAGTACCTCTTCGTCAACCTTTGACTTGCCGACAACAGCCCTTGACAATCTTGTAAAAACATTCTCCTTTGTTTTTTCAAGACCTTTGTTCAGGACTTCCCTGTTATCCTTGCTTCCCTTACCAAACCAGCCCATTAAGAATCTTAAATTATTGAACGGCAAATATAAAAAAAGCTTTCTTCCGTTACGAAGAAAGCCTTTGATATCTGATTGAAAACGATTTTACTATTTCTTCGTGAAAAAGTCCTTGATATGATCATTATGAACCACCTCTTCCTTGAACTGGTATGATCCGCTTTTTTCCGATCTCGTCATCTTTATACATTTGGTAAAAGACTTACCCGATCCGGTTTTGAGTGTTGCTACTACTTTCTTTGCCATGGTATTTTGCTTTTACTTGATTTCTCTGTGAAGGGTGACTTTCTTGAGGAGGGGGTTGTATTTCCTTCTTTCAAGACGGTCAGGTGTATTCTTCCTGTTTTTTGTTGTTATATAGCGCGACATCCCCGGTACACCGCTCTCTTTTTGCTCGGTGCATTCCAGGATGACCTGCTGCCTGTTCCCCTTAGCCTTCTTTGCCATTTCCTGATCTTATTTTAGTAATTCACAATGTGACCTTTTTCCTTTGCTTCCTTAAGAACAGCCGTGAGGCCTTTCTTGTTTATCGTACGGATTCCTGAAGCAGACACTTTAAGAGTGATCCACCTTTCCTCCTCCGGCAAATAATATTTCTTTACAAAAAGATTGGGGTAAAACTTTCTCTTTGTCCTTCTCTTTGAATGCGATACATTGTTCCCAACAACCGCCCTCTTTCCTGTTACCTGACAAACCTTTGCCATTGATTCCCTATTTATTCTTTACTTGTGTCTTTTTGAAAAATGAAGCGCAAAATACGTGATTTTAATCTTATTAACCAAATTATTGCTGCGATTTTTTTCAACAATGCATAAAAAATCACCTTAATCACTGAGTATCTGCTTCCTCAGCATATTGAGCGCAACATTTGAGAACCTGTTAATGTTCGTAAGCCTGTCGGCTCCGAATGTATGCATTTCAGCTTTAGTTCCTGAAGCGGATGAGACAGCCGTCCAAAGTGTTCCGACAGGCTTTAATTCAGTTCCACCGTCGGGACCGGCAATACCCGAAGTTGCAATAGAGTAATCAGCAGATAGCAATCTTCTTGCTCCTTCAGCCATGGCTATTACAACCGGCCCGCTTACTGCGCCGTGATCTGCAATAAGTTTTTCATCCACGCCCAGGAGCTTTGTCTTGACATGGTTGGCATAAGAAACAACTGAACCAGTGAAATAATCAGAGCTTCCTGGTATGCTTGTAATCAGTCTTGCAATATTTCCTCCGGTACAGCTTTCTGCAGTTCCCAGTGTCTTACCTCTTCCCCTCAGAAGTCTTCCAACTGCCATTTCAAGAGTTTCTCCCTCCTCTCCGTAAATCAGGTCGGGTATTGTGGAATACAAAAGGCGCACCTGGCTTTCGACAAGTTCGGCCACTGTCCTGGAATCACGTCCGGTGCCTGTAAGACGGAGCTTTATTACTCCGGATGAAGGCAGATAGGCCAGTTTTATTCCAGCCGGCAATCCTGCCTCAAAGCCTTCCAGTTTTTCGGCAAGCAGCGCTTCCGGCGCACCGTATATCATTAAATTTCTATGAATGATTGCCTGTGATCTGAATCGTTGCTTTAGCTCCGGCAGAACATGTGTGCTCATCAGGTATTTCATCTCTGACGGAACTCCTGGCAGGGAAACGAAAATAGTGCCGCTTTTTTCGAACCACATTCCGGGAGCGGTGCCTGCAGCGTTTGTAAGCACCCTGCATGATTCGGGAACCTCAGCCTGTCTCCTGTTATTCAGGTTCATGGGGAAGTTTCTTCTCTGCATCATTTCTGTAATCATTGCAAGAACTTCCATGTTCACAACAAGCTTTGTAGTGAAAAAATCACACAGCGCAGGTTTTGTGATGTCATCGCTTGTGGGCCCGAGTCCGCCTGTTATAATTACAACATTGCTTTTACCTTCAGCTTCTGCAAGAGCATTCAGAATGTCAGTCCTGATATCATGAATGGATGTCTTCTTCATTACATCAAATCCTGCCAGGCTCAGCTCGGAGCCAATCCATGCTGAATTGGTGTCGATCGTCTGGCCAATCAGCAGTTCGTCTCCTATTGTTATTATTTCGGCTTTCATCATTAAATTTTTCATGTAGGGACAAGGCATGCCTTGTCCCTACATAATAACATTTATACCTGTGAAGGATATTTGAGCGGGAAACGAGACTCGAACTCGCGACCCTTAGCTTGGGAAGCTAATGCTCTACCAACTGAGCTATTCCCGCAATGAACATTTTCGTATCCGTAAGGCGGTTCCGGAACCTTTGTGAGCCACCTCGGGGACTCGAACCCCGGACCTGCTCATTACGAATGAGCTGCTCTACCAACTGAGCTAAGGTGGCCAATCAGGATGCAAATATAAAAATTATTCCAGTTTTTGGAGCCTTGCCAGTAGAGGAGGATGAGAATAATGGAAGAAAACATATGCCGGATGAGGCATCATGTTTGATAAATTTTTGACAGATAGTAGTTTAAGTGCAGAAGCCAGCTTTCGTGAATCATAATTGTCCCTTACAAATCTGTCGGCTTCAAACTCATTTTGTCGTGATATGTAGTTTGAAAGAAGACCAATTATGAGCGAAAGAGGGCTGTAAAGTATTCCAAAAGCAATCAGCCCGATGTGGAAGCCCGGAGTTCTGGCTCCCAGAGCAGTTGAAAGTACCGGATTACCTGCTATTCTTGAAAAAAGGAACAGCATCAGGCCAGTAAGAAGCACCGATGAAATGAGGTTTCGGACGACATGTTTCTTTTTATAATGGCCTATTTCATGCGCAAGGACAGAAACTATTTCTTCGTCGCTCATTTCCTTTATCAGAGTGTCATACAGCACAATCCTCTTTTTTGAGCCAAACCCCGAGAAATATGCGTTGGCTTTGGTGCTTCTCTTTGATCCGTCAATAACATATATATTCTTAAGCCGGAAGCCTGCCTTTGATGCAAATGCCTCGATCTTTGATCTGAGAGGGCTATCGATAAGTGGTGTCTGCTTGTTGAAAAGAGGTACAATCCATTCCGAATAGAAGAAGTTGACAAACACAGTAAAAGCTGTAACAAGCAGCCATGCGTAGATCCAGAATCCTTTTTCAGTCTTGTAGTAGATCCAGGTTACAATGGCCAGGACAGGAACGCCAACCAACAATGCAATGAACCATGATTTCAACTGGTCGGTGACAAAGGTGCGTCTTGTCATCGTGTTGAAGCCGAACTTTTTTTCAATGATGAAGGTGTCGTACCATGAGAAAGGCATGTTAATCAATTCTGATGAAATCCCGATAATTCCGAAAAAGATTAACGCAATGATTATATTGTTGCCACTCATCGACCTGGCTATGCTATCGACAAGCGCAAACCCCCTGGCCGTCAGCATTACAATAATAACTGCCAGGTTGAATGAAGACGACCAGAAAGAAAGTTTCAGATTTTCCCTGTAGTAGAGTTGTGTTTTGCGGTACTCGTTTTCATCACAAATTCCCTTGAGCTTTTCCGGAAGCTTGTCGGACCACATCTTTAAATTAAGGTGCTCGAGATATCTCTCAAGAAGATATCCGGCAACAGGAATCAGAATGAACAGAAAGAAAATATAATTAAGCATTCAGGACCAGACCGTTATAAAAAAAAGAAGCAGGGCGCCTGTTTAAAATAAGTGTGGAATAAATATGTCTCGCTGCATTTCCTCGTGCTATAAGGATAGACGCCCTGCGGTTTTACAAATATAACATTAATATTTTACATTCTATTGATTTTTTATGTTAACATTCCACCGCATACTTGAATTGTTTGTCCGGATACGTATGATGACAGATCTGAGGCAAGAAAAAGAGCTGTGTTTGCCACATCCTCTGGTGTTCCTCCCCGTCGTAGCGGGATTTTGCTGATCCATTCGGTTTTGATGTCGGGTGGCAGTTTTTCAGTCATTTCAGTGATAATGAAGCCCGGGGCGATTGCGTTGCATCTTATATTCCTTGAGCCAACTTCCCTTGCGACACTTTTTGTAAAGCCTATAATACCGGCCTTTGATGCTGAATAATTACTCTGACCTGCATTGCCTGACACACCTACAACAGAACTCATGTTTATTATCGATCCGTTTTTCTGCCTCACCATTGTCTGAAGGACAGCTTTAGTCAGGTTGAAGACCGATTTCAGATTTACGCTGATTACCAGGTCCCATTGCTCTTCCGTCATTCTCATCAGAAGATTGTCACGGGTTATCCCTGCGTTGTTTACAAGAATGTCTATTCTACCGAAATCCCTTACAATCTCATCGATTACTCTTTGGGAATCAGGAAAGTCGGCAGCATTTGAAACATAGCCTCTTACATTAACCTTATGTGCTTTAATTTCCTCGATAGTATTGAGGAATTCCTCATCCTCAGCAATATTGGTTATTGCTATCGATGCTCCTTCAAGAGCGAACTTCATAGCAACTGTTTTGCCTATTCCCCTCGATGCACCGGTAATCAGGGCTGTTTTTCCTTCAAGTAATTTCATCAGTATAAAATTTTTAATTTAAATGTCTGATGGAACCGCACATGATTGAAAATTATATACATACGTGTTTTTGTATTTGATACATGTTGGTTTCACAGGATTCTCCTTTTTAAGACAATGCAAATATAGAAAAATAAGGAAACGGCTATTTATTGCCTGTTATTTTGCTACCCGGGCCACTGTTGCACCGATGTCGGCAGGTGATTCAACTACATGAATGCCGCAATCCTTCATAATGCTGATCTTTGCAGCTGCAGTATCGGCCTTCCCTCCTATTATAGCCCCTGCATGTCCCATACGTCTTCCTTTTGGGGCTGTCTGACCTGCAATGAAGGCTATTACAGGTTTTTTCCCGTAATCCCTTATCCATTCAGCCGCGTCGGTTTCCATTGTCCCGCCTATCTCACCAATAATTACGATTGCACTGGTTTCATCGTCAGCCATCATCAGTTTAACAGCGTCAAGGATAGAAGTGCCCACAACGGGATCGCCGCCAATCCCAAGCCCTGTAGACTGACCCAGTCCCATCCTCGTTATCTGGTCGACTGCTTCGTATGCAAGTGTGCCCGATCTGGAAATGATCCCTATATGTCCTTTCCTGTGAATGAACCCAGGCATTATTCCCACCTTGGCCTCACCGGGGGTGATTACTCCCGGACAGTTCGGTCCTATCAGCCGGCTTCCTGACTTCCTGATGTATTCCTTCGCCTTTACCATATCGGCTACGGGGATTCCCTCTGTAATTGCCACGATAAGACTGACTCCTGCGGCTGCGGCTTCCATAATGGCATCTCCGCCTGCCTGAGGAGGAACAAAGATGATAGATACATTGGCGCCAGTTGCCCTGACTGCCTCTGCGACAGTATCAAAAACCGGAAGGCCAAGGTGGATTGTACCTCCTTTTCCGGGAGTGACTCCCGCGACAACTACAGTTCCGTACTCTATCATCTGTGTGGCATGGAAGGTGCCCTCACTCCCTGTTATACCCTGGACCAGAACCCTGGAATCCCTGTTTACGAGTATGCTCATAATCGCCGGATATCTGACTGAATAACTCTTATCATGATGAGCCTTACTGGCCCGTTATTAAATCCAAATATAAATGAATTAATTGATTCATTCCAGCTAAGTCAGTAAAGAATCAGGACAACAATCCAAAGAATTGGTTATGCTTCAATGCCTTCGGAAGATGTCAGCCTGTTGCTTCCCTTGCTTCAACTTACTATCTTTGCGGTTGTCAGACAAACTGAAATGCCAAGGAACGAAGAGACAATCTGTGCCCCTGCAACTGCCAGGGGAGGCGCCATATCGGTGATCAGGGTAAGCGGGAAACTTACATTTCTCATTTGTGACAGGATCTTTTCCCCTGCTGACAGGAACCTTAACTTTCAGGATCAGCCGGGATACAGGTCTATGCGCGGTGAAATACGGAAAGGAAACGAGATAATCGACGAGGTGGTTGTAAGTAAATTCAGGGCGCCGCATTCATACACCGGCGAAGATTCAGTCGAAATTTCGTGTCATGCTTCTTCATATATCGTTTCACAGATACTTGAATCGCTGATCTCAGAGGGAGCGGTAACTGCCTTGCCTGGAGAATTCACGCAAAGGGCTTTTCTAAATGGTAAAATGGATCTTTCTCAGGCCGAAGCCGTTGCCGATCTGATAGCTTCCGGAACGAGGTCTGCCCACCGGGTTGCTTTCAACCAGATGCGGGGAGGATTCTCGGCTGAGATAAAAAACCTGAGAAATGAACTGCTCAGGTTTGCATCACTTATCGAGCTTGAGCTTGACTTCGGTGAAGAGGATGTTGAATTTGCCGACAGGAAAGAGTTGATGTCTATTGTTTCCGGGGTTAAGAGGATGGCCGACCGGCTGGCAGATTCTTTCCGCCTTGGCAACGTTATAAGGAACGGAATTCCGGTTGCAATTGTCGGAAAACCGAATTCAGGAAAATCAACTCTTCTCAACACTCTTCTCAACGAAGAACGGGCTATTGTTTCGGATCTGCCCGGAACAACAAGGGATGTAATTGAAGATACGATAGTTATTCACGGGATCGAGTACAGGTTCATTGATACCGCAGGGTTACGTGAAACGTCGGATGTAATTGAAAGCCTTGGAATTCAGAAGACAAAGGAGAAGATTTTGCAGGCTTCGGTTGTGCTTCTTGTGGATGATGTGTCGGATCAGGCTGCATTGATTAACCAAAGGGCCGACACGGTGAAAGAGATGATTAAGGGATCGGACAAAAAACTCGTTATTGTTATAAATAAGATTGACACGGCAGATAAGGATTTTACTGACAAACTAAGGCAGGATATAACCCTGGGAAAAAGCGATTCGCTAATTTTCATCTCGGCAAAGGAACATACAGGCCTGGATGAACTAAGGGAAAAACTGGGCATCCTGGCAGAATCAGACCTTATTGAGAGCGAAGATGTGATAGTTACAAATATAAGGCATTCAGAGGCACTGAAACATGTATCTGAAAGCCTTGGAAGGGTTATTGCAGGAATTGTAGAACAGCTGCCTGAAGACCTGATTGCGTTGGATATCCGCCAGGCCATTCATTACCTTGGAGAGATCACCGGGGAGATCACGTCGGATGAGATACTTGGTAATATTTTCAGGAATTTTTGTATCGGGAAATAAATCATCACTCAAAAACCACCGTTTTTCAAACCAAAGGTTAGACCAATAACAATATCTTTGTAAGTGATCCGGAAAGTTTACTTTTAAATACAATCATGCCTGAAGAAAACGGTAATATTAACTCCTCTGACAGTTTCCTGCATTATTCAGGTCCTGTTGATTATGAGAAACTTAACATCCTGCTCAAAGAGCTGATGGAGGCCGGAGAATTTACCGAGCTCGATAAGGTTACCGGCAAAAGAGTCTACAGTATTGTGGTTGAGATCCTTGAAAACATAATAAAATATTCTGAAACCGAAACTACGGCCAAACATCAGGGAGAACCGTCGATCTCAATAGAAAAAGCAGAAGGCAGAATTTTCATAAAGGCCGGTAATTCGGTCAGGCGGGATGATGCAGAAAGAATAATTCTCAAGATTGAAGAGGTCAATAATTTACGAGAGAGTGCGTTGAAAGACTTATTCGAAAGAAGGATCAACGAGGAATCCAAAAAGGATGCAACCGGAGCTGGCCTCGGGCTTATACTTATCAAAATGAAATCGGGCTATGAGATAACCTATACCATGCGAAAGCTTGAAGAAGGATTTGCTTATCTGGAAATTACAATTAAGGTCGATAACTATTTGCAATGAAGAAACTAATAATAGAGAGTACTGCGAATTCTCCAAAGGTACATTTTGATCCCGATAATAATATATTTGAGATTTCGGGAGAATCAAGACCACCCAATGTACCAGTGTTTTATGATCAGGTTATAAGTTGGATCAAGGAGTTCTCCAATTACAGATCGCAATCCCCGCAGAAAAGAGGAACTGTTGAGTTTAATCTTGATTTAAATTACTTCAATTCCTCTTCTGCCAAATATCTGCTTGATTTCTGCAAACTCGTTTCGGCGGTGAGATCAGAAAATGAGGAAGTTAAGATAAGGTGGCATTATGAATCAGATGATCCGGATATGTTTGAAGTTGGAAAAGAAATGGAACGCATGGCCAGAATGCCTTTTGAATTTGTCAGGAAGGATCCGGAAAATAAAGATGATTTATAGACTCAGAGGAGTCACTTTATATTCAGCGTTCCCCGGGCTTTGAAATCCTTATCCCCATTACAAGGATATCATCAATCTGTTCATAGGGGCCTTTCCAGGTCTCAATTTCATTCTCAAGCAAGAGTTTCTGCTCTTCAAGGCTTTTCCTGTGAACAGACAATAAGAACTCCCTGAACTTTTGCGACTTATATTTCTTTCTGTCCCTGCCACCAACCTGATCAGTGAATCCATCAGTAAATAAGTAAACAACATCGCCATCGCTGCAAACGATCTCATGATTAGTAAATTTTTGCTTTTCAGAAGAATAGCTGCCAATTTCAATCCGGTCTGCCGGATACTCACTCAGGGCATTGTCGTGAATCACATATACAGGGTTATTGGCCCCGGAAAACTGAATAACATTTGAAGCTGTATCCAGAATGCAAAGTGAAATATCCATACCCTCCCTGGCCTCTGTGTCCTTGTCATTACCCTGATGCAGGGCCTCACGGATTCTTTCGTTTAACTGATCGAGGACGGCTGAAGCTTTTACCTGGTTCAGTGATTTAAGTATATCATTCAGGGCGCCAAGGCCAAGCATACTCATGAATGATCCCGGAACACCATGTCCGGTACAATCAACAGCTGCAAAGAATACATGGGTGTTAATTCCGGACACCCAATAGAAATCCCCGCTTACAATCTCACAAGGCTTATATAGTATAAAATACTCCTTCAGAAGTGCATCCATCCTTCTCTTTGACGGCAGAACGGCTGATTGAATTCTTTGTGCATAATGGATACTTGACTGGATCTCTTCTTTCTGTTCTTCAAGGGTGGTGTTTTGTTTTCTGATTTCAATTGTTCTTTTCAATACTTCCTCCTCAAGGATTTTCTTTTCCCTTTTCAGTGACTTTATGCGAAACCTGATATACAACCAGATAGTCAGGAAAAACAGAATTGCAGCCCCGGCAAGGAACCATATCCTTCTCCAGAATGGAGGTGTTATTGTAAAAGAAAACAAAGAATCAGGAGACCTGAGCCAGTTCCTCTTGTCGAGGCTAACCTCGGCAATAAAGGAATAATCTCCGGGTGGCAGGTTTGAGTAAGTAAGTGTCTTGTTGCGGTCTGAGTAAGTCCAGTCAGGATCATTTCCCTCAAGCATGTACCTGTATTTAAGGCCTTCAGGATTGCTGAACCAAATCCCTGTATACCCAAAAGTGAAATTATTCTCCCCGTGTCTGAACTTCTTTCTTGCCTGATCGATGGGATCATAGAATAGATTTTTAAGTGAAAGAAAAACTCTGGGATTTCTTCCTGTGAAATCGAGATAATCGGGATTATATTTAATTATCCCTGTTTCAGTACCGATCCAGATTCTGCCGTCCTGGTCTGTAAATGATGAATTCAACCCTGGATATTGATAAGATAGCCATGAATCTTCTCCGAATTCAAGAATAATTCCTGATCCGGGTTTATAAAAGAGTAAGCCGCTGTTAGAGACAACAAGAAGGTTATTCCTGATGTCGAATTCAATCGACTGGATCTTACCGGTAAGCAGATCATCATTCCTGTCGAAGAATATTGCAGAATCGCCCTCAATTCTCAACAGCCCTTTTTCACCTGCATTGAACCATGGATTTCCCGATGTATCAATTGCAACACTATAGAACTGCTGAATTTGCTGCCCTGAATAGTTTATCCTGTACAGGCTGTCTTTATAAAGATACAGGGGCGATTTTGTTGACCCGGCAATCCATGTTCTGCCTGATTTATCAGTTGCTGTCTCATAAATATAGGAATTCACGAGTTCAGGCTGGTTGTAATTTGTAAAGTGCTCATTATGTGTATTAAAGCATGTGACGCCTCCCCCCAGGGTTGAAAACCAGACCAGGCTGTCGCGGCCGGAAATTGAAATAACATTGTTATCCCTCAGACCATTCTGACTGGAATATAATTTATACGAGAGATTGCCGGGGTTAATTCTGAAGACCCCCTGGCCGTATGTTCCGGCCCATACCTCCTCATCCTTGTCAACATAAAGTGAGATAAAATTCATATTGGCTGCATTGATCCTTTTGCCGATATTTTCCCAGGAAACAGTTCCTGAAGGGCCTGGCCGGCCTCTGAAAAGTCCCTTTTCGCTGCATACCCAGAGATTCTTATCATTATCAACAACGATGCTGTAACTGATTTCAAAAGGTGTTCCGTCAGTAGAATTAAGGAATTCAAATATCGGTGGCAGAACCTGAGTGACAAATCTTCTCCCTCCTATCCAGATATTTTCCTCAAAATCCATAATTACGGAATTGATTTTTGCTGATTCCCCGCCCGAAGCAGTCCTGACAGCCCGGTAGTTAAAACTAAGGTCGCCAAGCTGCAGCTGTATTATTCCATCGCTTTCAGTTCCGATCCACACTTCATTCTCCCTGTTTATTATCAATCCTGTTACAGCGCTGTATTCCCATCCACCGATATTAAAAAAAGAACCGGTCTCACTATTATAGACAGAAATGCCTTTCTCATCGGTTCCTATCCATAGCTGGCCGCCGGGGTCAGCCTTGACAACCCTGACTATATTATCTGAAAGGCCGTCCTTCATTGATAATACTTCAAGGCTGCTGCCGGAGAATTTTGTAATACCGTTGTCGGATGCGAACCAAAGCACTCCTTTGCTGTCAAGTTCGATATCATAGACAAAGTTATCTGAGATTCCATCATCCGTATTCAGGTTTGAAAGATGTTTACCATCCCACCTGTAGACACCTTCTCCAAGGGTCGAGAACCAGATCACGCCATCAGTATCAGATAATATATCGGAAACTGTTATCTGGCCAAGACCCTCTTCGGGTTTGAATGGGTGAAAAGTCTGACCATCGTACAACGTTATTTCCCCGTTCCTGTGACCGATCCACAGAATCCCATCAGGCTTGAGATGAAGGGCAGTAATATTGTTGTTTGCCAGACTGTCCGCTGTAGTAAAAAGGACGTTGTTCACACCGTCGAACCGGAACAGGCCTCTGTCGGTCCCAAACCATATCCAGCCCCTGTAATCCTGGTAAACCAGATTCACAACATAATCCTCCCTTCCCTTAAACAGGTCATAGTGTTTCAGAAATGGAGACTGGGCATTAGCCTGAACTGTCATCAGCAGGATTGAAAACAACAATATGGGAAGAATTCCCTTTTTCATCCGCACTGCTGTGTTTACCTTTCTGATTGTATTAGTGTAAGTTTAACATTGACCTTAATCTCTGTGGCGATTTTCTGATTTAGTATTGAAGGAATTGATATATTATGATCAGCAACAAAAACAGTAAATGCAGCTTCAGCATTTATAAGGTCTGATTTTACATCAAGATCACATCTTATTATCCGGTCAATTTCGATGCCGTGAATACTAAGCTTTCCCTTAGCCCGCACCTTATACTGTCCGGGAACCGTCAGATCGACCTCTTCAATTATTTTTCCCTTGAAGGTTGAATTAGGGTGTAATTCCGTCTCCATGTAATCCTCATTGAAATGGACCCTCTGAAGGCTGCTGTTGAAGCCATCAAAAGCCCTTACCGGAACTGTGAATGAAAATGCCCGGTCTTTTATGTTGAGAACACCTGACAGCTTATTATTTGAAGCCTTGATGAGTTCAAGAGGCGCATCGGAAACAAAGTCTATCCTTCCGTTATTACATACAAATATACCATCCTGATTCTGAGACAAAGCATAAGCAGGATTTATAACAAAAAAGAATATGAATATTATTTTACTCATTGTGTGAAAGAGATTTCAGAATCACTCTCAAACTTCCTGCCAAATGAAAAGTTCCTGTAGATGTTAAATCCGAAAAAAACGTTTCCATCGGACCATTTTCCGTCAGAACGGGTAATATAACCAGGAGCAAACATAAGCTGGGAATTTGTACAATGAAGCTGGAATACATGTCCTCCGGTTTCGATATCAACCCCCAGCGATAATGAATTTGAGTACTCATCAGAAGTTTTTCCGGGAAAAAGGTAAAAGTATTCTCCGTTAACTGAGAACCTTGATCCCAGCTTATATCTTCCTCCCAGTCCAAGAGAAAAGATGTTGTTCTGATCGTCAGTTGACTTCACAAGATTGTAATGGACAAATGAGGGGCTGATCTGAAGTGAAAGCTTTTTATTGAATTTCCGTGCGGCAAGGAGCTGGGTTGAATAGGAAAATCTCGAGGCGAAAAGGTTTTCCCGTTCCGGATCTTCCCATCGCATTGTGTTCACGAATACAGCAGTGTAAACAGTGACGGCAAAAGGTATGTTCCTTGCTCCTTTTTGCTGATTGAGTATTTTAATCTTCATACCTCCGTCATAGGTTTTCTCATAACTGCTTCGACCTATAATGAATGACATGTGATTCTTGATGCCGTACTCAAAACCCAGGCGGGTAGTGCCCTGATCGAGTCCGAAAAAGTCATACAAACCTCTGCTGACATCTCCAAAACGGTGTGAAACAAGAAAACGAAGGTCGTTATTCCCGGCAATCTCGACAGACTGTCCGTTAATTATTGTGGTGCCCTTGAAGATACCGTAAACCAGCTCGGGGCTGCCATCAGAATCTACTTTGCTGAGAAGTTCATCGAGGTCCTGACTATAGTTGACAGGGCAGGCAAACATCGTAATGATGGCGATCAGCAAAAGTCTGAATTTTGTATTAAGGATTTTTTTCATGTTTTTCAGAATTCGGGTGCACCGTTATCGAGCCATGTATTCAGGATATTCAGTTCACATTCCGGTAATTTTCCCCTGTCCTTTGGCATTTTGGAGTAACCCGGCAAGTGGTTTATCACACCTCTGAGTCTTCCGTCGTTTATGACGATTTTTTCAGATTCGTAGCTGTCATGCCTGACTCCTTTTGCCGCATATGATGGTCCGTGACACATCACACAATACTGTTGGAGTATTTCCCTTACAGGCGATTCCCAGGTAACATCTGTCGTATCACATGGTTTTATGCCGTAAAGGTCCTCTTCATTATTGTTAACGCAGGATTGGAATGAGATTACCTGCAGTGTAATTATCAGAAGCGGTACGATAAGTTTCTTCTTGATTCTCATAAATATTATATATTCCGGCAGAATTATCCTAATAGCTTAATCCAAAGCCAAATACATATTTGTTGCCATCGGCATTTGTGTAAGTATAATCAAAATTTTCATCATAGCCTGGTACATCGGATGCGTTTTTTTCAACTGCCTGCTGATCCCTTGGAATTGTCAAAGGCAGTTTTCCGGTCGGATTAAACCGTCCGTACAATACATCAATGAGAGCTTCGCCCTTAAGGCCGAAAGTGGCAAGGACAGCTGCGGCCTTTGGCTCGATTTCATTTATTACCCATGGATTGACCAGGTTGATTACAAGAACCGTAGGTACCTTAGCTTCTATCGATTTGACTTTTGCAACATCAATTCCGGTGTCATTGTTAAGGGTGATTGATACGCCCTTCTCTGCGGATATCTGGTAGGTTGATGGCATCACCCAGACAAGAGCAGCGTCAGCTTCCGAAAGTTTGTCGACAACCTGCATCGACTTACCAGCCATTTCTTTCACAGCTTTGGTTGTGGCTTCGCTTGAATTACCGTTGAAGACTTCAATATACACTTTCTTGTTTCCTGCAAGAGGCAGGATGCCTGAATTACGGAGCAATACAACCGATTTCCTGTGAGCTTCATCAGCCAGGGCCTGCGAGGCAGGATCTTCGGCAATTCTTTGTGCTTCATCCGGATCAACATATGGATTCTCAAACAGGCCAAGAGCAAAAATTTCTTTCAGCAATGCCCTTACTGCCGGATTAAGATCTTCATCCGTCAGCAATCCCGTTTTAACAGCATTTATAAGACCGGTGGGATCATTGTAGTCGGAAAATATTGCAGATCCTGCTTTTACTGCCTTGGCATAGCGTTCTTCCAGTGACAGGTCTGATACTCCCCAGGCAGTGTTGCTAAGTATCCCGCTGTCGGTGTTCACATAGCCCAGAAATCCCATTTCCCTGGCAAGATCACTTATTATACCCTTGTTGTAAGCTCCGGCAACCGACTCAAACAGCATGCCTTTGTACTGAGGCACTGACAGATCGTTGTGGGGACGGTTGTAATAGCTCATGAGCGAACTGACACCGGCATCGAACGCAGCCTGAAACGGGGGCAGGTGATATTTGAAAAGACTGCCTTCTGTCGGATAAACTGCCCACTGCCCTTCAGCAAAATGAGGGTCGAGACCAAGGTAAACGGGGCCGTCGCCGGGGAAATGCTTTATTGTATGAACAACAGATTCACTGTTTATAACCTTGCCCTGAAATCCGCGAACCAGCGCAAAAGTATATCTGGCATTCAGGTCAGGGCTTTCGCCGAAGGTGCCGCTTATCCGCCGCCATCTGGGTTCAGTGGCTACTTCGACCTGATAGCCGTATATCTTCCTGATACCGGATGCTCTCCATTCCTTCCGGGCTATTTCAGCAAACTTCCTTATCAGTGAAGAATCATTGGCGGCAGCAAGGCCAAGCTGACCGGGCCAGAGTGAGAACTGACCGCTGGCCTCCGTAATTCCAAATTCAATGTTACCGGCATGATTTCTCGGATTCGAAGTGAAAACGATTGGAATGCCCAGGCGCGTCTGTTCAGCCAGCTCCTGATATTTGTTGTTACGCGATGCAATCTGGAAAGCAGGAATATTGTCTCGCAGGATCAGAAAATGCAGATGGCGGTTCTTGATAAAGTCAATTGATGCTGGAAAGGGATCCTCCGGAATTATCTTAACGGCATCGGCAGCAGGGTCGGGTTCGACGTTTCCAAAGGGACCGCCGCGACTGAGCCGGCGTTCCGAAGCGATGTGCATCAGTCCTGCTTTTTCTTCGAGAGTCATCTGTGAGGCCAGATCTGCGGCACGTTCCTCCGCTGTAAGCCTCCAGTCTTCGTAAAGGTCAAGTTTTCCATTCTTGTTATGGTCCTTGAACTCAAGTCCGCTCTTCCTGATTATCGGGACTGATCGGTTGCCAAGAAGGGTTTGCTCCGGCTTTTTCACTCCTGAGCAGGAAAAGAGTAAAAGGATTACTGAAAGACCAGAAATCAATAAGCAGGTGATTTTCTTCATGGTTGAGAGGGATTACTGTTTAGGGCTTAGGTCTGTTATAGTAAAATTAAGAAAACTAAAATATGCCGCCAATATAATAAGGTTAAGTAAGATTCTTTTTATGGATGTATGTAAGAATCCCGATATGGCCTTGCAAGCAGGGCTGTGGCTTCAGGATTATCGCTGACCTGTTTCTTTTCGTCATCCCATCTGACTACACTGTCCGTATAAAGGGAGATCATTGCAAGCTGAACCGCGGCAGTTGATTTGAAGGCGTCATCGGGAGTACAACTTATAAAACTTTTGTCTTTGTTCCTTACGGCCTTTATGAAGTTTTCAACATGATTTTCCTGCATCAGCGGTGCTGGAACGGAAATGTCTTCCCTTAGGGCTTCCCTGCCGGTTGGGAAAACAACCACTTTTGAGTCTTCAACAAATATGGTTCCCTTGTCTCCGTAAAAGAAGATTCCGTTGTTGAACTCCCTTGTCACGTCACCGTTGCCCCATAGCCTGTGCTGCCAGTACACGGGGACCTTTTTAAATCCGAACTTCACGTTTAGTGTGTCGGGAGATGTAATCTGTCCCTTCAGAGCCATAATTCCGCCCGTGGCATAAATATCTTCGGGCATGCCCTCTCCCATCATCTTGCGGATAATATCGATATGATGTATTCCCCAATCGACAAGATGTCCATTCCCGTATTCCTTCTCAAGCCTCCATGATTTGTGGCCAATGCTTGGACGGTAGTCGAGCCTGGGGGCAGGTCCGCACCATTCTTCCCAGTCGAGTGTTGCAGGCGGTTCCTGAATCTTTGTATCCTGGGGACCAGGATTGTAATGGATCTGGGCAACGACCTGATGGATGTCCCCTATCCTGCCTGCTTCCATCAGTTCACGGGCTTTCTGATAAGATAAGGCTTGCCGGCGCTGGAATCCGACCTGGACTAAATTGCCTGCCTCACGTGCAGCCCTGACCATGGCAAGCCCTTCAAGCACATCGTATGCAAGCGGCTTCTCACAGTAAATATCCAGTCCCTTTTTGCAGGCTGCAATGAACTGCAGGGCGTGCCAGTGGGGAATTGTACCGATAATAACTGCATCAAGGTCTTTCATATCGAGCAGTTCGGGATAGTATTTGAAAGTCTTCGGACGGTAGCCCTGCAGTTTTTCCAGTTCAGAGGCGCTCGAGGAAAGATGCTCCGAGTCGACATCGCATACTGCTGATACTTCAACCCCTCCTGCTTTAAGAGCCGCTACCGCATCAACCATTCCGTACCAACCCGAACCAATCAGTCCGATTTTTATCTTCTTTTCCTGATTAAACTTCGGGATATATAGTGAGGTGGCAAAAGCGGCAGAGCCGTATGATGCCATTTCAATGAATTTTCTTCTTTTCATGATTTGATGATGAAAGGGTTAACTGCTTAAATATATTAAATATTTCTACATTTACCTCATGAAGCCAACCCTTCTCTATTCCGATGCACTTAAACTGAAACGGCCGGATGCCTTCCAGGTGATGCTGAAGCCTGCCGGATCGTCTTGCAACCTTAACTGCACTTATTGTTATTATCTTGAGAAAGGCAAACTCTATGGTACTGATTCTAAAATGAGAATGACGGATGAGGTGCTTGAGACTTTTACAAAGCAGTTCATTGAGGCCAATCAGGTGCCTGTTGTAACATTCACATGGCAGGGCGGTGAACCGACTTTGATGGGACTTGATTTCTTCCGCAGGGCTGTAGAACTGCAAAAGAAATATGCAGGGGAAAAGAAGATTGAAAATGCGTTTCAGACCAACGGAACGAGGCTTGATGAAGACTGGTGCAGGTTTTTTAAAGACAATAATTTTCTTGTAGGGATATCAATTGACGGAGATGAGCATAACCACGACCACTTCAGGCGGACACGATCGGACCGCCCGACATTCCGGAGAGTGATGAACGGAATAGAACTGCTTCATAAACACAGTGTCGAGTTCAATACACTTAGCGTGGTCAACAGCTATAATGTTAATTATGCTGCGGAGACCTACCGGTTCCTGAAAAAGACAGGCAGCGGATTCATGCAGTTCCTTCCGGTTGTCGAATTTGAAAATGAGCATCGGATGCCGGATGATCTGAGGCTTATTGCTCCCATTCATCAGAACAATCCGCGTGTGGCCTCTTTTACAGTTCCTCCGGCGGAATTCGGAAAATTTCTGATTACAATATTTGACCAATGGGTGAGATATGATGTTGGCAGGTATTATGTTCAGATATTTGATGCCTGCCTGGCTAATTATGTGGGGGAGAATCCGGGATTATGCGTCTTCAACGACACATGCGGTGATGCCCTTGTAATGGAGCATAATGGCGATCTTTATTCATGCGATCACTTTGTTTATCCCGAATATTACCTTGGAAACATCGTGGATACTCCGCTCATCGGACTGGCTAAATCGCAGACACAGTTTGATTTCGGGGTCAACAAAAGGAATAAGCTTCCGCGTCATTGTCTTAAATGCGATGTGAGATACATGTGTCACGGAGAATGCCCTAAACACCGTTTCCTGACAACACCCGACGGGGAGCCCGGACTGAACTATCTGTGCGAGGGATATAAGATATTCTTTAAGCATGTTGAGCCCTATATGAAATTCATGGCAGATGAGCTTGAGAACAAACGCCCTCCTGCCAATGTAATGAACTGGATAAGAAACAGGGAAAACCAGGTGATCCGTCCGGTGATTCCTGAAAGGAACGACCACTGCCCGTGTGGATCAGGAAAAAAGTTCAAGAATTGCTGTCTCAGGAATCCATTATATAAACCTTAGGCATATTTCCCGGTGCCCCCTGCCCAACGACATAATTTAATTCCCGATAAACCTCCCTATTCCTTGCTGTCGCCGTATTGCTTCATCAGTTTTTTGAGTCTCTTATGAAGGTTCTTTCTTATTGAAGAATAAGAAGGATCGTTATAGATATTTTTCATTTCCCGGGGATCGGCTTTCAGGTCGTACATTTCCCATTCATCGATGTCGTAGTAATAGTGCATCAGCTTGTATCGGTCAGTGCTTATCCCGTAATGACGCTTAACCATATGTGATCCGGGATATTCGTAATAATGATAATAGTGTTCTCTTCTCCAGTTGCCGGGTGTTTTTCCCTTCAGGATTGGGACCATGCTTCTGCCCTGCATATCTGAAGGAACATCGATGCCCGCAATATCAAGGAATGTCTCGGGAAGGTCTATGTTTGAAACAATGTCGCTGTTTTCAGTACCTGGCTTTGTAACCCCGGGCCAGCTTATCAGCAGCGGTGTCCTGTACGATTCCTCGAACATGAACCGCTTGTCGAACCATCCATGCTCGCCCAGATAGAATCCCTGATCGGAGGCGTAGATCACAACTGTGTTTTTGTCAAGACCTGTCTCTCTGAGGTAATCGAGTACCTCTCCTACGCTTTTGTCAACTGCTGCGATGCAGGCAAGGTAATCCTGCATGTAACGCTGATACTTGAACCTGACAAGTTCATCGCCCGACAGGTTTGATGCATAGAACTTTCTGATTATCGGATTGTAGACCGAGTCCCATTCAGCCATCTGAACCGGATCGAGCCTAGTAAGTCCGGTAGACTTCATTTTCGATCTGTCGCGGTACATCTTCAGGTCCTCCTCAAGCCTCATTGTCTTTGAGATTGTCATGTCCTGTGTAAGTTCCGCTGTGCCCCTGTTCGCATAATCGTCAAATAGGGTTGGCGGTTCAGGAAATGTAATATCCTTATATAGAGTTAGTTCATCGGGGCCGGGCTGCCAATCCCGGTGAGGAGCCTTGTGGTGCATCATAAGCATAAAGGGTTTGCCTGAATCTTTTGCATCCTCAAGCCAATCGATGCATTTATCGGTTATAAGCTCCGTGACATATCCCTTTTCGGTATGCTTTCCTTCACTTGTAATGAACTCGGGGTTGTAGTAGCTCCCCTGACCCGGAAGTATTTCCCAGTGGTCGAATCCGGTCGGATCTGATCCCAGGTGCCATTTGCCGATCATTGCGGTTGAATAGCCTGCCTTTTGAAGAAGCTTGGGAAAAGTCTGCTGTGACCCGTCGAAGGGTTTCTGTCCTTCATTTGCAACAAATCCGTTCAAATGACTGTACTTGCCCGTAAGGATTACTGCCCGACATGGGCCTGAAATTGAATTCGTTACAAGGCATCTGTCAAATCTGATGCCTTCTTTTGCAATACGGTCGATATTTGGTGTCGCCGCCAGTTCCTTCAGAGCACCTCCATAGGCGCTGATTGCCTGGTAAGCATGGTCGTCCGACATTATGTAAATTATATTGGGACGTTGCTGGACAGGGTTTCCTGCAGAAGCGTTCTGACAGAATACTGCTCCCATTCCCATTAGGGCTGTGTATTTTAAATCGAACTGCATAGGTTTGGAATTTTATTTTTTACCATGGGTTGTACGGATGCCACGGAAACTTTCATGGATTATAACTCCGTGTTTATCCGTGTTTTCCGTGGTGAGTTGTATTTATATCTTTTCTTCTATTTTATTTCAAAATATCCTTTCAGTTCGTCACTCTCTTTATAGCCATACCGGACAGCCTTTACCCGGATGTTGTAAGTTCCCGTTTTAAGACGCAATGGACCAGAATAAAGCAGCCAGTGAGGGTTTTCTTTTTCTTCGAATGTATAAACAATCGAGGAACCATGTGTCGGGCAATAAAATCCAAGCGTCATAGGCGATGAATATATCCCTCCCACACGATAGTTCTTTGTATGACGTTCTTCGGGTGAGTTTAAAATGAAATACGGATCATCCGTTACTGGCTGTCTGCCTCCGGGCCACATCTGTTCTATCATCTCAGGTTCATTCATATGTCCCATGTCGGAGGTTCTGATGGTCCAATCCTCATGGCGTTTCCGCAGATCCTCAAGCACAGGCTTTAGCTTTGGGTCATTTACCAGGTTATTTATCTGGAAAGGGTCATTCCTTACATCGTAAAGCTCTTCAGGAGGTCTTGAATATGCCATCCAGCTTTTCTGCGGACCTGTCAGTTTATTTTCTGCATCAAGCCGGAGCATCTCCTTGTAAATGGGCATATTGCTAAGATAGGGAACCCAGATCGGAAAAGGTTCGTTGGGATAATAATTCCGGATGTACAGATAATCTATTGTGCGCACCGACCGGATCATGTCGTATGATTCATCGACCCTGTCGCGGGCAGCGAATACTGCATCCCTTTCATTGCCGGTCTGTGTTCCCAGGAACGGGATACCCTGAAAATGGGCCGGAACCGGAACTCCTGCAAGTGAAAGAACCGTAGGGCCAAAATCGATCGAGCTGATCATCCTGTCATTTACAGTGCCTGCATTTGCATTGCCTGGGAATTTTATAATCAGTGGAATATTGAGACCAGAATCGTAGAGCCATCTCTTCGCCCTGGGAAGTCCATCGCCATGATCGCCCCACAAAAAGATAATTGTATTTTCCAGTTCGCCCTCTTTCTCAAGCTCACTTAAGAGGACACCGACAACCGAATCAAATCTGGCGACATTATCATAGGTTTTTGCGATGTTCTGCCTTATTATTTCATTGTCAGGATAATATGGAGGGACATTTACTGATTTTGGATCCGTCCTGACATTTGAAATATCCCAGTTCTGGCTCTCATGAGTGCCTGTCCAGTTGAAAACAGCAAAGAAGGGTTGATTTTTATCCTGGCGGTTCCTGTAATGGGCAGTCCTGCTGCATTCATCCCAGATGCTTGAAGGCACAGGGTCTTTTGAAAACTGGTAGTCGGTTTTGTTGTTATTAGTGCAATAGTATCCTGCAACCCTCATGTATTCAGTGAATGCTTTAACATAATGAGGAGGCACCGCTGTAAATTCAACCGGATTATCCACTCCTCTCCTGTATGATGTCGTCCGCATGTGCATGCATCCTATGGATGTCTGGTACATACCGGTAATTATTCCGGCACGGCATGGGGCGCTAATTGCGGCTGTGGTGAATACGTTTGTATAACGGACTCCCCTGGAGGCCAGCCCGTCGATGTTTGGTGTCTTTGCAACCTTGTCGCCGTAGCATCCGAAATGAGGGCTCAGGTCTTCGGTTGAGATCCAGAGGATGTTCGGCTGCTTAGTTGACTGCTGGCCAGTGCTTGTTGCGGCCAGTAATGATGCGGCACTGATACCGAGGAGTGATTTCAGGTTTATCATCTGAAATTGTTTTGTTTATTTTATTGAACCTGCTTTTCTTCTGTTTTCACCCGGCGAATTTGTAAGGTTATCCCCAAGGTCTTTTCGTGCCTGTTCTGCCAAAACCTGAAGTTCCCTGACTTTTTCCGGATAATACTGAGCCACATTAAACCATTCACCCGGATCGCGACGCAGGTCATAAAGCTCAGGCTCTGTTAGTATTTCAGTACCTGTCGGTCCGGGCCATCCGTCCATTCCCGGTTTCATGTTCCTGTATGTCCTGCTTTTATGGGGAAGAACAAGTTTCCAGAAATCGCGCTGAACAGCCTCAAGGCTGTTGACCTCATAATAATAATAGAATTCCTGCCTTGGTGATACCTCTTTGTTGCCAAGCATAAGCTCAAGAATGCTCACTCCGTCAATTTTATGTGCCGGGAGGAATCCTCCCGTAATTTCTGCAAGTGTAGGCAGGATATCAATCGTGGAGGCAAGCTGATTGCATATATCACCTGCAGGGATAACCCCGGGCCATTTCATTATGCATGGAACCCTTTGTCCACCCTCCCAGCTTGTGCCCTTGCCTTCGCGCAATCCGCCGGTCGAGCCTGCATGGTTACCGAAATTGAGCCATGGCCCGTTGTCGCTTGTGAAAATGATAAGAGTGTTTTTTTCAATCTCGTTTCTTTCAAGGGCCTTCATTATTTCGCCAATCGACCAGTCAACCTCCATCATCACATCCCCGTACATTCCCTGACCGCTTTTGCCCCTGAATTTTTCTGATACTCCAAGCGGTATATGCACCATCGAATGAGGGAAATACAAAAAAAACTGCTCATTTTTATGATTTTCTATGAACCTGACTGCCCTTTCAGTATAGTTGGTTGTCAGCTGGTCCTGATCTGCCAGCGTCCTTACCTCTCCTGCCTTTTCATTGCCTTCGATAAGGGGCAGGACAGGATATTTCATCTTGCTGCTGGTTGTATCTTTAATATGAATAGGGACTCCGTCGAAATCGACGGGCCACATATCGTTTGAATATGGAATTCCATAATACTCATCGAATCCGTGCTGAAGAGGAAGGAATTCCTTGAGGTGGCCCAGGTGCCATTTTCCTATGATTCCGGTATGATAACCCCTCGGTTTCAGGATTTCTGCAATTGTTAGTTCATCAGGATTGATACCAGTTGTCGCCCAGGGCATCAGGGCCCCTGATATGCCTACCCGGTTGGGATAACAGCCTGTAAGGAGCCCCGCCCTGGAAGCGCTGCTTACGGCCTGAGGGCAGTACCATCGGGTGAACTGCATGCCCTGGTTTGCAAGGCGGTCGAGGTTTGGGGTGTTATAGAGGTTTGCACCTGTCCGTCCAACATCTCCGTAACCCATATCGTCCATAAGGATCAGAACAATATTAGGTGTCTTTGTACTGTTGTAATTAGTATCCTGTGCTGATGCATTTATCGCTGCAACAGAAGCCAGACTTACACTTAAAGCGGAATTGAAATTCATTCTTTTCTCCAGTCTGGATTTGGCTCCATCATTTTAGCACTTGTTTTATTCCGCCAATCCACAAGCAATTTAAACAATTCCTTAGTCTTTTCGGGATATGAAGCAGAAATATCTTTAGTTTCGGAGAGGTCATTTTCAAGATCATAAAGTTCCTGCCTTTCTTTCTCAAAGTTGTCGATCAGCTTGTAGTTTCCCAGTCTTACAGCGCTTCCCGGCTCCACTCCCTGATTCGAATAGTGAGGATAATGCCAGAAAAGCGGACGTTCCTTCATCCTGTCCTTCCTTAATAAGGGAATTATACTTACCCCGTCAGTTTTTACTGAAGCATCTTCTGTACTTGTCAGCTCGGCTATTGTTGAAAAATAATCTATTGATGAAACAGGCGTTTTTCTTTCACTCCCGGGTCTGGCTTTACCCGGATATTTAATAATGAGAGGAACCCTGATTCCCCCTTCATAGAGCCATCCCTTTCCTGCCCTTAACGGGGCGTTGCATGTTGGAGAACCTTCGGAAGTTGAAAGTCCTCCGTTGTCTGAAGTAAAAATAATCACTGTATTCTTTTCGAGGCTGAGTTCCCTTAAGCGGGCAACCAGCTTGCCTATATTTTCATCAACGCTGTAAATCATTGCGGCATATACCGGATTGCTCTGAATGATCCTCTCCCTGAAATTGTCGTTCATCGACTCCCTTATCCAATCCTTTTCTCTTGTAAAAGCATCTTTCGCCGTCAGGCCCAGGGAATCAGCTTTTCTGGAGAACTTCTCAACAAGGTGTTCCTTAGCCTGCATCGGATTGTGGACAGCGTAATAAGAAAGATAAACGAAGAATGGCTTTTTTCCTGCATTTTCAATGAATTTTATAGCCTCGTCAGTCTGACGATCAGTAAGGTATTCACCTTCAGGACCATCCTCGAGCCTTGGATTCCCGTATGGAGAGAAGTATCCGTTCGATGTTTTGCTTCTGTTTGGCTGGCCGGCATTGTAACCTCCTTTGTTTACATCAAATCCCTGGTTCTCGGGCCAGTAAAGCGGATCGGCTCCGAGATGCCATTTCCCGCTGATCATTGTCGAATATCCATTTTTCCGCAGGTGCTCGGCAATCGTAAATTCGGCGCTGTCGAGCTGTAGCCTGAAAGGCCTGGCAAGAAATTTGTCGGATTCTGCCCCGTTCCTTGTTGCCTGCCTGCCGGGAATCCAGTCTGTAATGCCTGTATTTACCGGGTACTTCCCTGTCAGTATCGAAGCCCTTGTGGGAGATGATACAGGACAGGCGGCATATGCATTTGTGAAGCGGACTCCTTCCCTGGCAAGACGGTCGATATTGGGAGTTTCATAGTACCTGCTTCCGTAACAGCCAAGGTCAGTGTAACCGAAATCGTCCAAAAGAACAAAGATAATGTTTGGAGGTTGCTTCTCTGCTTTGCCCGATGAAATCAGACCCGAGACTGGAATCGACGCAACTACACCAAATTTTAAATATGATTTGATTTTGTACATAGGTATTCATCTCACCACGGATAACACGGATTAACACGGATTTTTCCGTTCTCTTATTCCGTGTCCCTCCGTGAAACCCGTGGTTAATTTTTTTAATTGGCTTTTATTTTATTTAAAAGTTCTGTTAATTCCTTAACAATAGCTGGCTCGCTGCCTTCTGCATTATTCTTCTCCGCGGGGTCTGCCTTAAGATTATACAGCTGGTATTCGGGGTCATTTCCTGTTTCGGTATTTGTGTTGACCTGGATCTTCGGCCCCTGTCCTGGTTCAATAAGCTTCCAGCCGTTTCTGACTATTGAAAGCCTTGTTCTGGATGGCTGTTCCACTATCCACTCCCGGCCTTTGTCCGATTTTCCAGTCAGTACATCCATGTTGTTCCTGCTGTCGGGTGCTCCGCCTTCAGGAATTGAAGCTCCTGCCAGACCTGCAAGTGAGGCCATCAGGTCTATCTGACTGAATAAAGCATCGGAAACGCCTTTCTTTATCGTTCCTTTCCATGAAGATATGAATACCACTCTTGTTCCTCCCTCGAAAGCGCTGTATTTACCGCCGCGCAGCTTTCCGGCAGGCTTGTGGGTACCGATCAGCTCAACTGCCTGGTCTTTGTAGCCGTCATCCACAACGGGACCATTATCACTGGTCACTATGATGAGTGTGTTTTTCTGAAGCTTCATTCTCTTTACCGCTTTGACAATCTCTCCCACTGACCAGTCGAATTCAAGTATTGCATCTCCTCTTGGGCCCATCCCGCTCTTACCGGCAAAACGTCCGTTCGGAACCCTCGGAACATGGATGTCGTGGGTTGCGAAGTATAGAAAGAATGGTTTTTCATGATTATCTTCGATGAACCTGACTGCTTTTGATGTAATCACATCGGCCATATCCTCATCGATCCACAACGCTGACCTGCCGCCTGTCATGTACCCGATGCGGCTGATTCCGTTTACAATTGTCATATCGTGCCCGTGGCTGGGATGCATTTTCAGGAGTTCGGGGTTCTCCTTCCCGGTTGGCCAGTCACCGACTTTTTTACTGTAATCGACTGAGATCGGATCGGCAGGATCAAGTCCCACCACCATCCTGTTTTCCACATATACACATGGGACGCGATCGCCTGTGGCCGGAACTAAAAAGCTGTAATCGAAACCTATATCCAGCGGACCAGGTCTTATTTCCCCGTTCCAGTCGGGGCCTCCTTCAGGCCCAAGCCCGAGGTGCCATTTACCAACAACACCGGTTGTGTAACCGGCGCTTTTAATTACAGAGGGCAGGGTGATCCTGCCGGGTGTTATCAGGGCAGATGCATCACCGGGCAGGATACTGGTGCCTTCGCGCCGCCAGGCATACTGTCCGGTGAGTAAAGAGTACCGCGAAGGTGTGCTTGTCGCAGATGTGCAATAGCCATTCGTAAATCTAAGTCCCTGATTTGCAAGTCTGTCAATATTCGGCGTTTTCAGCCGGGTTGCACCGTAGCAACTGATGTCGCCATAGCCCAGATCGTCGGCAAGAATAATGATTATATTGGGTTTTTCCGGAGGCTGGGAAAAGCTTAGCTGGGTCAGTGATGCCGAAATAAATCCGGCCGAACCTGTCAGGAGTTTTATGTTCATTTTATTTATTGACTTCAAATGGGAACGGAAAAATATCTGAAGGAACATGTGCATCATTCATCACTTGTTCAAGTTTTTTCACCAGGTCAGGATTTGTCGGTGCCAGGTCAGTGTTTTCACCTTCATCCTTCGACAGGTCATAAAGCTCGATAGTGCTTTCCGGACCTTTATCGGCATTCAGCTTAACTGCCTTCAAGTCTCCCATCCTTACTGCAATCTTACCGCCCTGCTCGTGGAATTCCCAATAGAGGTATTCGTGTTTTTTCTGCTTCTTACCCAGCAGTTCCGGCAGGAACGAAATACCATCGGTTCCTTCGGGGACATCAATTCCGGCTATTTCTGCAAATGTCGGCATTACATCCCAGAATGCAGAAATATGATCAGATACGGATCCCGGTTTCACCCTGTCAGGCCATTTTACTATCATTGGTGTTCTGATTCCGCCTTCATACATATCCCTTTTGTTTCCCCTGAGGGGTCCGTTGCTATCAAAGTATCCGGGATCAGCACCGCCTTCAAGATGCGGTCCGTTGTCGGAGGCAAAGATCACAATAGTATTATCTTCAAGGCCAAGCTCAGCAAGTTTATCAATTATCTCACCCACATAGTCGTCGAGCTGAGTCACCATAGCAGCAAAAGCCGCATGCGATTCAGGCTGCGAACCATAAGGACCCTGTCTGAAGTCAGGTCCGTCATCAACACCTTTGAATGTCTTTTCAGGGTCAAATTTTCCCCTGAATTTTTGCATATATTCTTCCTTTGCCACCAGTTCAGCATGGGGAATTGTTGTAGGGTAGAACATGAAGAAAGGATTGCTTCTGTTCTTTTCAATGAATCTTATGGCCTCGGCGTGGATAAGATCCGGACTGTACGCGCCAGTGCGACTGCTGTCGTTTTCGTGCAGCAGGATCATTTCCCTGTTATGCCAGAGGTGGTCAGGAAAGTAGTTATGAGCAAGCCGCTGGCAGTTGTAGCCATAGAATTCGTCGAAGCCCTGTGAGTTTGGATCACCTTCTGTGTTTATATACCCAAGACCCCATTTCCCGTAAGCTCCTGTTGTGTAACCCTTTGCCTTGAGCATTTCAGCCACTGTAACTGATGCTGCAGGAAGCGGCCACTGGCCTTCAGGCTTCCATTCCTTGTTACCTCTTATCGGAGTGTGCCCGGTATGAAGCCCTGTCATGAGGCACGATCTTGACGGGGCGCTGACAGTGCAGCCTGTATAATGCTGTCGGAACAGCATCCCCTGGCTGGCCAGCCTGTCAATATTCGGAGTTGAGAATTTCTTCTGACCATAACAGCTGAGATCGCCATAGCCGAGGTCGTCGGCCAGAATGTAAACTATATTTGGAGGGGATGAGTCCTTTACTGCCTGTGAGCAGGAAGCAACTGCAACCGAAGTGCATATTGTAAGAGGGATTGCGTGTTTCATCAGGATTTTTGAAGGATTTGGGTCTGCTTATAGTTTGAAATACGATTGAACTTATTTGGTTTTACAATTTTCTGATTCTGATTGCGTAGGCCCTGCCCGGGTTTTTTACAAGGATCTGGTCGATATCATCATTTGTAAAGCCCTTGTTTCTGAGGGCAGGCAAAAGTGAGTCAAAGATGTCAGTAAAACCGTTAAAGTCCCCTCCCTGTGGCTTTGCAGGGTCATACCATCCGGAATCGTGGGAGATCAGTACCTTGTCGATTAAACCCTCGTCCCTGAGCCGGCTGATCCTGTCCGCATACCATTCAATACTGTTCGGGGAGCCGGGTTCAACATTCCTTTTCCGGATGTTATCGAGTGATATCCATGTTCCTTCCCTTGCAGCCCTTATATTTCCTTCAATGGTTCCGCTCTGGGCATGAATCCAGATGAAAGCCGAAGGATCGGCACCTGATTCCTTAAGTAATTCAATCTGTTCAAAGGCCGGACCGTCTGGTCCTGTGTGGGATGCAATCACAAGTCCGGTTACAAGATGGGCGATCGAGGCCGCCTTTATGATTTTAATGTGTTC
The DNA here is from genome assembly GCA_964555805.1 of uncultured Rikenellaceae bacterium. Lineage (GTDB taxonomy): Bacteria > Bacteroidota > Bacteroidia > Bacteroidales > VadinHA17 > LD21. Next base: position 22,690 of record CAZKTX010000001.1, on the reverse strand, counting down.
AGGAGAAAGGTGATCATCAGGATTTACGCTGATCTTTATAAATCCCGGTCTGATACCTGTTCCCTCAATTCCGTTTTTGTATTCATCGATCCACAGATCGGCAATTTCAGAGGCATCCAAAGCAAAAATACTGTCGGGTATGAAAAAGTTGCTTCGTACACCGTAGTATCCGGTGTTTGTAATGAAGTTTACGCCTGAGACCCGTGAGAGAGATTTCAGCATTAAAGGATCTCTTCCCAGCCATTGTGGCGTAGCCTCTATAATTGTTTTCACTCCGCTTTGCTTTGCCTCCAGTACAAAAGGTAAGGCTTTTGCAATAACTGAATCCTTGTTCCATCTGAAATATCCTGTACTGTCGGCGCCGATGAAATCCACGAGAATGTGCTCGTGTTCAAGTGTTATGCCCATTCTGCCGGGCGATTCAGGTCCGTTAACTGTCATGATCACATCATCGGGCACCCTCTTGCAGGTTATTATCACTATACCGAAAAGAAGGAAGAGTACAAGCCATAATATGATCTTAAAGTCATCAAAATCATCCATTTCCATCGCCTTTGTGTTTTTGGGGTTACACCGGCAATATAAATAAAACATTTAATCAAATTTTACTGGTAACCAAATTAATATATCATTTTGCATCCCACATTTTCGTCTTTAATCCCTGTTTTTCTTTTTCACATAAGGATTTGCCTTGGTGATGGGTATTTTAGCATTATAAGACCGGCGCTTTTGTTATTTTTGCACGATGGGAAATATTTCAGGGCTGATTGACGGCAAACATATTATTTTCTGCAATTGCAGTGGTGAGAGGATCGATGCCGGATTACTGAGGGATATTGAAAGACATCTTGGTGTCTTACCCTCCCGTGTCACAAGGTTGTCGGACCTGTGCGGGTTGGCTGCAAAAAAGAAAATTAAACTGGCTGATCTGTTTTCAACAGGCGATGATTGTCTTGTAATTGGCTGCCACAGAAGGAGTATGGATATTCTGTTCGGGCAGGCCGGGGATATAAATATCCCCGTTGCCGGGTTCAATCACATTAATCTTATTGATTCATCTTTTCCAGAAGCTGCCGGCCTGATTGACAAATTCTGCGGAAACCAAAAAGGAACTCCTATTATTACCGATATCACGGAAGGATCGGAATGGCCTTCATGGTATCCGCTTATCGATTACTCGCGATGCACCTCATGCGGACAGTGTGCCGATTTCTGCCTTTTCGGGGTTTACAGGAAAGACGAAGGCCGTGTTACGGTTGTTAATCCAGAAAACTGCAAGAACAATTGTCCTGCCTGCGCAAGAATTTGTCCTGCCACTGCCATAATCTTCCCGAAATACAGACATGGAGGCGCCATAGGCGGTTCGGATGAGATTGACGAACACTCGGAGCAGCAGAGGCAGGCACATGATATTGAAGAATTTTTAGGCAATGATATTTATAAGGCCCTGCAGGGACGTAAACTTAAAAGGCAGTCGATAATCAGAAAAGAGGCTATGAAAAAGGCAATTTCGGAGAGGGACAGGGCACGGGATGAGTCATCATCAATATAAAAGGAAATTATGTCGATATATAAAAACTTCATTAATGCTGACGGAAAATGCCGGAGAAAATTCCTGATAAATATGGGATTGAAAGGTCTTCTTGGTTTCAGCAAATTCCGAAGGAGAGTTAAGAATGGGTTACCTTTCCCGGCTTTTCAATTTATTTCTGTTACAAACGACTGCAATCTCCGGTGCCAGGGATGCTGGGTCACGGCTGCCGGTAAGCCCGATTATATGCCTCTTGAAAAGATCAATTCGGTTATTGAGGACGGGAAAAGGCACGGATCGTACTTCAACGGGATTCTTGGAGGAGAACCTCTGATGCATCCCGATCTGATTGAAATTTTCAGAAAGCATCAGGATTGCTATTTCCAGCTCTTTACAAACGGCACAATGCTTACAAGGGCTATTGCCTCGGAACTCCGTAAAGCCGGCAATGTTACACCATTGATAAGTCTTGAAGGGGATGAAATTATTGCTGACGTCCGCCGCGGAGGAAATAACATATATAACAGAACTATTGAAGCTATACGCACTTCCGTGGCGGAGAAACTTATAACAGGAGTTGCAATCAGTGTTTGCAAATCGAATATTGAGATGGCCCTGTCAGATGAATTTGTGAATAAGCTTCATGACCTGGGTGTCGTTTACCTCTGGTACTATATCTATCGTCCGGCTGGCAGTAAGCCCAACTATGAGCTTGCACTTGAACAGGATCAGATTCTGAGGCTTAGAAAGTTTCTTGTGGATGGAAGAACCAGGTTTCCGATTGTACTGATCGATTCGTACTGGAGTGCAAAGGGTGAACCATTTTGCCCGGCAGCTGACGGATTGAGCCATCATATTAATGCTGCCGGTTATGTTGAACCCTGTCCTGTTCTTCAGATTGCTGCCGACAGAATTAACCCGGGCGATCTGAAATCTCCTTATGATGGTTCTGAGTTTCTGAGGGATTTCCGGGATCAGATACATCTTAAAACAAAGGGTTGCGTACTTATGGAAGATCCTGCCTGGGTGAAAGCTTTCAGTGAGAAGCATCATGCTCTTAACACTTCGAACAGGCCTGAATATTTGGATGCTCTGGAGAAAGCACCCCGTCTGCCGAGTCATGGATCGATTCCTGCTATTCCCGAGAGGAACTTAATTTACAGGTTTGCAAAACGGACTGCATTTTTTGGAATGGGAGCTTATGGATGATACAAATCAGCATATTAAGGAAGTAGAACAGGAAGCAGTAATGCCTCTTGTTGTTCCATTGGTGCATGAGCAGCGTGAGGAGATCAGGAGGAAAGTTCATCAATTCTTCACCGAAAAGAAGATAATGCCTCCTGTCTCATACGATCAGCTGGCTGTTTACGCTGATATGCTTATTGCGGAAAACAACTGGGACGAAAGTCACAAGGCATTTGTAATGGTTTGCGGGGGAAATGAAATATGGCGGCCAATAGTTGGTTCCATACAATTCGAACGCCGTATGCTTTTGCTTCCGATGTGCCTCAGGAACAGTAAACTCTGCACAGGCGTGGAAGATGAACTTGGACTTTTGTGCAGTGAATGCGGAAACTGCAATATCTGCGGGTTCCTGAAGGAAGCCGAGGACCTTGGATACATTACAATCGTGGCGGAGGGCACTACAATTGCCACCCGCCTGGTTGAAAGCGGTAAAGTTGATGCAGTTGTTGGCGTGGGATGCATGGATGTGCTCAGGAAAATGTTCAGTTCGGTTACAAAATACTCGATTCCGGCCATCGGAATTCCCCTTGTTACATGCGGATGCAAGGATACAAAGGCCGATGCTCTCTGGGTTAGTGAGGAAATAAATTACATTGAAAGAAATTCTGATTTTAAATTATTGAATATCAATAATCTGAAAGAAAAGACTTCTGCACTCTTCACTGAGACCAGAATTGACGGCATGACCCGCTTTGCCGGTTCCGCAACAGGAAAGATTGTAAGGGAGATGCTGATGGCCGGAGGCAAGAGGATACGTCCTTTGCTTACAGTGCTTGCCTATGAGGCATTCAACAGTAATCCGGATCAGGATATGCTGGCTCATCTGGCAATGTCGGTGGAGTGTTTCCATAAAGCTTCCCTGGTTCATGACGATATTGAGGACAATGATTCGTTCCGGTACGGCAAGGAGACAATTCACACCCGTTACGGAATACCTGTTGCAATCAACCTGGGTGATCTCCTCATGGGTGAAGGGTACAGACTGCTCTCTGAAAGCGGTCTGTCTCACGGTCCAATGGGTGAGTGCTTTAAAGCAGTTGCCCAGGGACACAGGGCAATGTCGGTCGGACAGGGCGAAGAGCTGATGGCCCGCCGCGACGGAAGGATACTGACAATGGATGAAATAATTGAGGTTTTCAGGAACAAGACATCTGCCGCTTTCAAAGTGGCCTTGCAGGTTGGAGCTATTGCGGCTGGCTCCGATAAAAAAACACTGGATCTGCTTGAACAATTCAGCGACTTGATCGGAGTTGCATACCAGATGAAGGATGATCTTGAGGATTTCACAGTCACAAATGGGTTTTCATCCTTTGATGACCAGTCGGTTCTGATCTCACTTCTGGCCGGACAAGCCGGGGTTTCTGACCTCAGTATTATTGCCGGAGCATTGAAAAACAAAAGTATGAAGGAACTGCATCCCATTGCAGAAAAATATAATATACGGGCACAGATAACAACTATGCTTGCAGGGTATCTGGACAGAACATACAAGTGCGTGGAGGAAATCTCCAACCTGAGGCTGAAACTCGCCCTGAATGAGATAGTGGGAAAAACTTTCAGTGAATATGTTTAGGCTTCTTGCGGCTCCTTATCTTAAGAAATTTGAAGGGGAAAGCCCTGAAAGAATACTGAAGCTTTCTTTTAACCTTCTTGACCCCGGATTTATTGCCAGCCTGAGAAATTACGTCAGAACTTCACAGACACAGTCGGGCGGGTTTGAGGACAGGGCCGGAAATGCTGATCTTTATTATACTCTTTTTGGCTGGTTTGTTGCTGATGCGCTTGAAATGAAACAGGAGTGCTCACTGGTCTGGCCTTATGTAAGCAATGAGATCAGCCGGAAGGAACCGGAGGGAGTGTATCTCCATTGTGCTGCAGTTTTGTCGGCTGTCAGCGGACAGGCAAAGGCATTCAGAAAATCCTTCGGCGCAAAATTGAGGCAGTCTGCAGAAGTGAAAGATCAACAACTTTACGGATTATTCCTGAGCCTGATGAGTTTTTATTACCTGAGGGATTTCAGGGGCTTGTTCCGGATCAGACAAATTCTCAGGTCTTTTATTGGAAATGAAACTCTCCCCTGCCCCGTAACTGCAGCCTCACTGGTCCTGAGCAAGAGTTTCAGGGAGCCTGTGGATAAACTCATTAAAGTATTAATGACATTTTATGACGGAAAGGGTGGTTTCAGGGCAACAATGTCAACTCCTTTGTCAGACCTTCTTTCTACCGCCGTGGCCCTTTATGCACTCAGGTTTGCCGGATATGACCTCAGGGAAATTAAGCCGGACTCGCTCGATTTTGCCGATTCACTATTCAGAGATGGCGGTTTCTCAGGCCATCCGCTTGATCCGGATCCAGATATTGAATATACTTTTTACGGACTGCTTGCACTTGGCGCTCTGAATGATTAAAACCGACATGGATAGAATTACTCAAAGATACGACCAACTTGTTACTAACCTTACATCTAAACGGAACTCCGACGGATTCTGGACAGGCAGGTTATCGACCAGTGCACTTTCCACCGCAGTATCGATCGTTGCATTGAAATTGTCGGGTGATCCCTCTGATTTACCAAGAGTTGAGAAAGGTTTTACATGGCTTTGCAGCAGTATAAATGCAGACGGAGGCTACGGTGATACTCCGGAGTCGGTAAGCAACCTGAGCACAACCCTCCTATCATATTCAGCAATTTTCTTCTGCCGGAAGGGTTATTCCGGAAACCATGTACTGGCGTCAATGGAGAAATGGCTGGCCGGCAGGGGAATCAATATCGGATCGGCAGAAGTCGTCACTTCGATTCTCAATGTTTACGGAAAAGATTACACATTTTCACTTCCGATATTGTCGATGCTGACTCTTTGCGGCGTATTGCCGCAGTCGACGCTTGAGATGATACCCCGTCTGCCCTTTGAACTTACCCTGCTGCCCGCCTCTTTTTACAGGTTCCTTAATCTTCGCGTTGTAAGCTACGCCCTGCCTGCCCTCATCGGAGTCGGAATATATCTTCATCGTAACAGGAAAAAAGGTTTCCCCGGAATCAGACATTTGCGTGAGAAATCAATCAGACCTGCCATAAAGAAATTAGACATGCTTCTGCCCGAAAGCGGCGGTTTTCTTGAAGCAATACCGCTGACGGGCTTTGTCGCTATGTGTCTGATTAAATGCGGGGAGACCGATAATAATACTATTCGTAAGGGACTTGGTTTTCTCCGGAACCAGCAACGGGATGACGGCGGATGGCCTATTGACACAGATCTGTCGACATGGGTGACAACCCTTGCAATCAAGGCCATGGGGGAAGAGATTAATACTGTATTGAACCGAAAGGAAACAGACACCCTCAGAAATCACCTTCTGAAACTTCAGTATAAAACAAAACATCCTTTCAATGGGGCAAATCCTGGAGGTTGGGGCTGGACAAGCTATTCAGGCTCTGTTCCCGATGCTGATGATACTCCGGGTGCTATTCTTGCTCTTCTGCTTCTCTTCTCAGGAAAGAAGGCCGAGATTGATGCAGTTGAAAATGGCTGCAGGTGGCTAACCGGCCTTCAGAACAGCGACGGAGGATTCCCCACATTCTGTCGTGGCTGGGGCAAACTACCTTTTGACCAAAGTTGTGCCGATCTGACCGGACATGCACTTCTTGCCCTGTTAAAATCGGTTGAGGTCCTTCATGAGAAAATGGACAAAAAACTGCTTGCCACCATAAACAGGACAATTTCAAAGGCTGCAACCTACCTTGAAAAGAATCAGTCGGAAGATGGATCATGGCTGCCGTTATGGTTTGGCAACCAGCTGACTGCTGACAAAACAAATCCGGTTTACGGCACTGCCAAGGTATGTATCTACCTTAGCGATTCCCTTGCATGTAAACGTACCGGAAAAGATAAAATCAACAGGATAGAAACCATGGTAAGAAAAGCACATGAATTTCTTCTGAAACAGCAGAACAGCGACGGAAGCTGGGGCGGGAAGTCAGGGATCGAAGGCTCGGTGGAGGAGACTTCGCTGGCAGTAAGCGCCCTTGCAGAAGTACACCCTGTTGAGTCCTTGAGAGGCATCAACTGGCTTCCTGAAAATAATAATATTAATGCAGCGCCAATAGGACTTTACTTCGCCATGCTGTGGTATGATGAACAAATGTACCCGGTCATTTACAATGTTGAAGCCCTGAGGAAATACATAAAATGTAATTGTGTTGTATAGAATTATAAGGATTTATACTTATGTCAACCTGCTAATTTCGTGATCAGGAATCTTTTTTTCTTTTTAACGAATGCCAGGCGAACATAAATGATTTCATTGGTGAAATTTGTGAATTAAGGAAATAGTGAGGGTTTTAAATAAGCAGGAAATAATCATTTCAAAAAAAACTTTAGTGAAGAATGAAAAGAGGAAAATTATTAGCCATAGTGCTGGTTGCAATGCTCAGCATATCGAATTTACTTGCTCAGGACTGGCCTCAGTTCCTGGGACCTGACAGGAACAGCAAGTCGGCTGAAAAGGGCATTCTGCGCACATGGCCTGCGGGCGGACCTGAAGTGCTCTGGACTGCAAACGTGGGACCAGGTTTTGGAGGACCGGCAATTAAAGCCGGGAAAGTATATCTCCTCGACAGGGATGACAAAGTAGGTGAAACTCTCAGATGTTTTGACCTCAACACGGGTAAGGAACTCTGGAAATTCAGTTACAGCGCTCCGGGGTCCGTTATGTTTCCGGGTTCAAGATATGTACCTACAGTTGACGGAAATTTTGTATATTCAGTAGGACATAACGGTGATCTTTATTGCATTGATATCAACACTCACAAGCCGGTCTGGAACAAAAATATCTGGACCGATTACGGAGGAGAGAAACTGCCTACATGGGCCATTTCGCAGTGTCCGCTTGTTTATGGCGATATGGTTATAGTTGCATCACAGGCTCCCCAGGCTGGTGTTGTTGCATACAACAAGCTTACGGGTGCGGTCAAATGGAAAACTCCCTCACTTGGAGCTGCAGGTTATGTTAGTCCTGCAATAATAAAGATTTCCGGTGAGGATCATGTTGTGATGGTAACAGCATCGCAGAGGGACAGCGAAATGGGTAAAATAGTCGGGATCAAACCCCAGGACGGAAAGAAATTGTGGGAATATGCAGACTGGAATTGCCGTATTCCTGTCGCAAGCGCTGTTGATGCCGGTCAGAATAAGATTCTTGTGGCTGGCGGGTATGAACTTGGAACTGTTATGATTAAAGTAGATAAGAAGTCTGATGGCTCATTCACTGTGACAGAACTCTTCAAACATAATGACTTTGGTGAACACACAAAACCTCCCATACTTCATAATGGCTATTTTTACGGACAGTTTTCCACAAACAGCAAGCGGGAAGGTCTTGTCTGTATGGATATGAATGGAGAGATAAAGTGGAAAACAATGAGGGCTCCCAACTTTGACAAAGGCAGTATGATACTTGTCGACGGCCTTCTGCTTGCAACAGACGGAGCCAGTTCTCTTTACCTCATTGAGCCGGATCCATCGGGTTACAAGCAGATTGCTTCAGCAAAACTACTGAATGTTGCCGAAGGCGCTGATGCCAGGTTTGCAACCCAGAACTGGGCTCCTATTGCACTTGCTGGTGGTAAACTCCTGATAAGGGATCAGGGTCAGATTAAATGTGTCAAGGTGGCGCGATAAAATCATTGCTGGCCGCTAATCCGGTTTGGCAAAGGATAAACAGAATCAGATGAAGACTCTTTTTAAAAAGCTGGATGAGAAGGACCTGCCGGAGAAATTCACTCCTCTCAGGTTGTTGGTATTCAGCCTGATCAGCGCGGTTTTTTTTATTTATCCCAACATTGCATTTTTCTCAATGGAGAGGGAACACCTGGGTGCTGCAAAGAGTACTGTCCACCTTATGTTTTTTATCTTCAGATACCTTTACTTCTCATGCCTGGCATGGGTACTTATTATAGCTAATCTGAGGAGACTTAAAACTCCCAATATCGGTAAGAGATTGGCTTACAGCTCTATAATAACTGTAGCAGGTTATATTATCTACATTGGTTTTTCCCTGGTCTTGAGCCCTAAGCAGGAATGGTTTACAGGATTGCTCCTTTTTCAGTTCTTTGTTATTTTTATTTTTTCCACTCTTGCCGGGCACCTTACATTTCTCCTTTCAGAACAGAGAAGAAAAGAGCACGAGATTGAGCAGTTGCGAATTGAGAATCTTGAGAGTCGTTATAGCGCCCTCACAAATCAGATTAACCCTCATTTCTTTTTCAATTCACTGAACGGACTTACATCGCTGATACGTAAAAAAAACGATGAACTCACCCTTGAATATGTAAACAAGCTTTCAGATGTTTTTCGCTATATCCTTCAGAGCGACAGAAAAGTAATGGTCACTCTGGCCGATGAACTCGATTTTCTGAAGGCTTTTGGCTATATGATGGAAGTCCGCTTTGCCCGGAAGCTGGTTTTCCTGGATGAGGTCCCTGCTGACAAGTACGATCTTAAGATACCTGTTCTTTCACTTCTTCCGCTTCTGGAGAATCTTGTTCTGCATAATACAATCGACAGTGAACATAAGATGGAGCTAAAAATTTGGATCAATGAAGCATGCGAGCTTGTCGTTTCGAATCCAGTTTACCCAAAGCTCGCACCCCCTGAAACAAATGGTACCGGGCTTAAAAACCTGGAAAGCCGGTTCTGGCTGCTGCTGAACAGGAAAATAAGAATTGAGAACGATGGCAGGACTTTTAGCGTTTTTCTTCCTCTAAAATAGCTGATATGAGAATCCTGATAGTGGAAGATGAAACTGCAGCCTATGAGAACCTTGTGGCGATACTTAAGGAAATTGAACCTGATACTGAGCTTGCAGGCTATACTGAAAGCATAAGTCAGACTGTCAGATGGTTAAAAAACAATGTAATGCCTGATCTGATCCTGATGGATATTCATTTATCCGACGGATCAGCTTTTTCTATTTTTGACAGGCTGACAATAGAAACTCCTGTTATTTTCACTACTGCTTTTGATCAATATGCAATTGAAGCGTTCAAGGTCAACAGCATTGATTATCTTCTCAAGCCCATTAAAACGGATGACCTTAAGCGGGCACTTGAAAAATTTAAAAAGCTCACCAGACAGGATATTCTCAAATACCTTACCCAGCTCAGCCAGCTTGCCCCCGGAAAGGCACACCGCGACAAAATCCTTATCCCTGTCAGGGATAAGCTTCAACCGGTAGGCATAGACGAGGTTTCATGCTTTTATACAACCGACAAAAATACAAGAGTCTGCCTGAAGAACGGCAACTGGTATTCCTATCCCGGGACGCTTGATCAGATTGAATCCACATTGAACCCGGCGGAATTCATAAGGGCGAACAAACAGTTCATCGTTGCCAGGAACAGTGTCAGGAATCTGACAATCTGGTTCGACAGCCGTTTGCTCGTTACTCTTGATATTGAAACACCCGAACGCATTTACGTCAGCAAGAACAGGGCTGCAGGATTCAAGGCCTGGATAGTCAGAAACCCCTGATGATGAGGGCTTCAAACTGTATCAGGAGTTCAGGCACCGGAAAGGTTGTTAAAAATCATTAAATCTTGATTTGCGGAAGATGTTGATAAGCATGAATTTTTAGTTAATAGCAGTAGTTTTTATATCTTGCGGGCACAATATCTGAATCCGGCAAATCGAGGCTAAAATATTCATTAATAGTATTATGAAGCACATTATGTCGACTACAAAAAACCAAACTACAGAAACATGAGAAAAATTCTTATCATATTGCTTTCCCTGATAATTATCGGCGCCATCGGATACGGAGTCTTCTATCTTATTTCGCAGGATCCCGAAGTTATCGTCAATCCATCTGAAAATTCATCGGTTACAATTGACGACAATGAAGTGACCGGATGGAGGGAGGACGACAGGTCGGGCATATCATTGGAAAAGGGATTGCTTAAAGTGTGGCCTGAGGGTGGCCCCGGACTTATCTGGTCAGCTAATGTATTGCCAATGGGTAACTCCTCTCCCACCTTCGGGAATAACAATGTTTATATTACAGGCCTGGAAGCGTCAAATGACGTCCTTGTGGCCCTTGATCCATCAGGAAAGATCAGATGGAAAACTCCTTACGGCAGATCTTGGGAGAAATCATATCCGGAGAGCAGATGTACACCCACTGTTGATGGTGAAAAAGTTTACGTATCGAGCGGATTCGGCGATCTTGCATGTATAAACGGGATCTCAGGCGAAATTATATGGTCGCTTAAGGCAAGCGAGTCTTACGGAGGCACTTTTGGACCGTGGGGTATAGCCGAATCACCCATGATTGATGGTGAAAAGCTTTATTTTACTACTGGAGGCCCTCAGACTACAACAGTAGCTCTTGATAAAAACTCAGGTGAACTGATCTGGAAATCGGAGAGCATTAACGACCCGGCCTCTTATCTTTCTCCAATACTGACAGAGAAAGCCGGGACTAAAATTCTTGTGAACATAACACCGCGCTTCATTTTCGGAATTGATGTGGCGAACGGATCAATTCTATGGAAAATAAACCATAGGGAGGCCCTGGGGAAAAAGGATATTGAAGACACAAAGCAGATCCTGTGCGTAACACCGGTAATTTCCGGCAATATGATCTATATGACCGGCGGCTATGATCATGGAGGTCTGATGATAGATATAGGAGACGATGGTAAAAAAGCAACAGTTGTCTGGAAGGATGAGATCCTGGATATTCATCATGGAGGGGCTGTAGTTATTGATGGCTATCTTTACGGATCGAACTGGATAAACAACGGAAACGGAAACTGGTGCTGCCTCGACTGGAAAACTGGTAAGCTAATGTGGGAGGAACACTGGAAAAATAAGGGATCAATTATCTCTGCCGACGGTATGCTGTATATCTTTGATGAACGGCAGGGTTCGGTTGGTTTGCTAAGACCTGATCCGGCTAAGTTTGATCTTGTAAGCAGTTTTGATTTTAAAGGTGGATCGGGCCCCTACTGGGCGCATCCGGTTATCCACAACGGTGTGCTTTATGTTAGGCATGGTGAAGCTCTGAACGCATATGATATCAAGGAAAAATAACAGGCTTTTAACTGGTGTATCGGCGGTTATATTCGCTGCAATACTTATCTGGTGGCTGGCTGACGATCATTACCCTGCCGAACTCGCACTGAGGGTGCCGGGGATGGATAACAGACCGAAGATTGAACCCAGGTCAGAGGAAATTATAGTCGGTGAGTTTTTTGATTCGCTGGGCACCTTTGACGGGGTGGTTCCTGGCGAATGGCCAAGGTTCAGGGGTGCAAATTTCGATAATATAGTAAAGGACACCTTTGCCATGGCTGAATCGTGGGATACAACTGGTCCTCCCGTTGTATGGAAAGTAACTCTCGGAGAAGGCTATGCCGGACCGGCTGTCAAAAACGGCAGGGTATACATTCTCGATTATGATGAAAGAAGAAAAGCGGATGTGCTTCGCTGTTTCTCGCTCAAATCAGGTACTGAGCAATGGAGGAGATGGTATTATGTCGATATGAAGCGTAATCACGGGTATTCCCGAACCATACCTGCCGTTACCGACAAATACGTGGTTACAGTTGGACCCAGGTCGCATGTGATGTGTGTCGATCCGGTTTCAGGCAAGCTTTTCTGGACAATCGACATGGAAAAGGAGTTTGGAGTTCCCGGAAGTTCCAAAGGTAAAATTACACCTGATTTCTACTCCGGCCAGTGTCCGCTGATTGATAACGATGTTGCGATTCTTGCTCCAGGCGGAAAGGCCCTGATGATAGGCGTGAATTGTTCTGACGGGGAAATACTGTGGCGCACGCCGAACCCCGACTCCCTGATGATGTCGCATGGCTCTATAATTCCAATGGTGATCCATGGAAGGAAGATGTATGTTTACAATGCAGTTGGAGGCGTTGTAGGTGTTGCTGCTGAAGGGAATGATGTCGGAAAAGTTCTCTGGAAAACAAAGCAATGGAACCCGGCGACAACAGCTGCCTCGCCCCTCTACCTTGGCAATGGTGAAATAGCGGTTTTCGGCAGCTATGGAGCCGGTGGAGGAAAAATAAGGATTGACTTTGACGGATCAGGATACTCAGTTTCAGTAATAGAGACTCACAAAGCCATGGAAGGTATCTCAAGCGACCAGCAGACCCCGATCCTCACAGGTGATTACGTCTGGTCGGTAATGCCTGAAAATGCTGGTCCGCTCAAGAAACAGCTGGTTACATACAACAAGTCCGATCTGAAAACTCTTGTATGGAGTAGCGGCAAGGACATGAGATTCGGACGGGGACTCGGACCCTATATTGTGAAAGATGATAAACTGATACTTCTCGATGATGATGCAAACCTTTACATTTTCAACATCGAGGGTTCAAAGGCAACCCTTGTGTCACAATTTGACATACTCGATGGAATCGAGGCATGGGGCCCCATGGCAATAGCCGGAAATTTTCTCATTATGAGGGATGCAAGAAATATGGTTTGTCTTAACATTGGAAAAGAAAGTTGATATGGGAAAGAAACCGGCAGCAATTTTTTCACTGATAATAATTCTTGCCTTCATGGCATATATGATCTATGATGCGGCAAGGGGTTCAGGAGGAACTGATAAACAGGCGGTCAAAAACACTGTTGAAAATGATGCCGCATGGATCATCGATGAAACATACATGAACCCGTCCGGATCACTTTCTTCCGTAGCTGTTCTTACGAATGGAATAGTATTTCTTGGCGGCGATGCATTTGTTGCAGCCCTGGATCAGAATCTTGGTTTATTGTGGTCTCTTGAAACCGAAACAGGTATAACTGCTCTTTCAGTGACTGGTGACACTGTTTTCGCGGCCACAACGGAGACTATTCTCCTGATTTCAACAACCGGAAAACTAATAACCGAGTGGGGTCCATATGAAGGAAACAGCATAATAACCTCTGTAGCTGCAAGTCAGGCGCATGTTGTTTTTGCTGATGCCGGTAACAAGAGGGTTTTTGTGCTCGACAAGTCCGGTGAAGTTCTCAGAATGATGGGTCAGGGAGATGAAAAATTTATTCTTCCGAGCGCATATTTTGATGCGGCTGTGTCGGATAATCTTGTGTATGCTGCCAATACTGGGCACAGGAGGATTGAAACCTGGACAATTGACGGGATAAAGACAACTGAATTCGGAGAACCGGGAACAGCTCCCGGCGCGTTCTGCGGATGCTGCAATCCAGCCCATTTTGCAGTGATTCCCCAGGGATTCATTACTGCCGAGAAGGGAATAAACAGAATCAAAATACTTGACCATGACGGCAAATTTGTTGAATTCGTTTCAGTGAACAATGAATTCAACCAGTCAGTCCCGCTTGACGTGGCTTCGGCCGACGGAGAAACTATTTACGCTGCAAACAGCTTTGATAATAAACTTTATGTATTTAAAAGGAAATGAATAAGTTGACAAGACCTGAGTTTCTAAGGAAACTTGCAAGGAATCTTTTGCTTGCTTTTCTTGCTTTTCTTGCCCTTGCACTCGGATCACGGACTGTAAGCGGGAAAGACTGCTCAACCTGTGCGGGAAAAGGACTCTGCTCCGACGACAACGACTGCGGTAAATACTCACAAAGATGAATAAAGACAGGAATTTGTACCAATCACGAAGGGATTTTGTCCGTAAAGCAGGAAAAATCCTTGTAGCAGTGCCGGTTATAGGTTTGCCTGTAGTGCTGTCGACCAAGATTACAACCGCCGGAACTGTCTGGCAGATAGATCCGTACAAATGCAACACATGCGGGCAGTGCAAGACTTACTGTGTACTTACCCCTTCTGCTGTCAAATGCATGCACAATTTTCAGATGTGCGGCTATTGCGACCTTTGCGGAGGCTACCTAAGGCAGGGGACAAAAACAATAAGCACCGGGGCGGAGAACCAGCTCTGCCCTACAGCTGCAATAAACAGGAAATTCGTAGAGGAACCCTATTTCCAGTATACAATTAATGAAGCACTTTGCGACGCTTGCGGAAAATGTGTCAAGGGATGCAAGGATTTCGGTAACGGTTCCCTGTACCTGCAGATCAATCAGGATCTCTGCGTGAATTGCAACGAATGTGCTATTGCAAGGAGTTGTCCGTCGGATGCCATTTCGAGGATTTCAGACAAGGTTCAGTATATTCCAAAAGAAAAGATCTAGGTGAAGGTGAAAAAGAAATTGCCATATATCCTGTTGTTCCTCATGCTTGCCTGGCATGCGGTGCTTTTTGCACAGGAAAGATTTCCAAGGCCGGAGTTTACATCCGGGTATGTCTATCCCGAGCATCAGGTACCCGCTGACAGAGCTCCTGTTTGGGAATATATCGATCTCGCAGTGCTTATCGTTGCTCTATCCGTTGCAGCATGGCTTGCTCTAAAAGTCAGGTCACGTCAGGGACTCCTCTGGCTCTCGGTATTTTCTCTCGCCTATTTCGGATTCTTCAGGGAAGGATGCATATGTTCCGTCGGATCGGTTCAGAATGTTGCCCTTGCCCTTTTCAACTCAGGATACTCAATCCCTCTTACGGCTCTCCTTTTCTTCATGATACCTCTGCTCTTTGCCCTCTTGTTCGGCCGGGTATTCTGTGCGGGAGTCTGCCCTCTCGGAGCCATTCAGGAGCTTGTTGGTTTCAGAACAGTCAAACTGCCTAAGGTTGTTGAGTCGGTGATGATATCGGTTCCTTTCATTTATCTTGGAATATCGGTTCTTTCGGCCGCAACTGAAAGCCAGTTCCTTATATGCCGTTACGATCCGTTTGTAGGCATATTCAGGCTCGATGCACCATACACTATGGTGATCTTCGGAGCCTTGCTGCTTGTTGCCGGGATTTTCATCAACAGACCATATTGCAGATATTTATGTCCCTATGGTGTGCTTCTGAATATATTTTCAAGGTTTTCAAACAAGCACCTGACAATAACACCGGCCGAATGCACTAATTGCAGGCTGTGCGAGGATGTCTGCCCGTACGATGCAATTCTTCCCTCGGATGTGGTGCGCCCAGTGGCAGACCCCGAAAAGGAGAGAAAAAGATTTCTTACATATATCCTGCTTGTACCGTTCTTCGCAGCAGCAGGTGCGATAATTTTCGGAACTCTTTCCCCTGTTCTCACCGGACTGAACAGTGATGTAAGGCTGGCCAGGGAAATCAGAGCAGAAGCAGAGAATGGAATCCCGGCTGTTTCGCTGGCAGCCCAGGGATTTAAGGAAGCAGGCACAACGGAAGCCGAACTGTTTGAAAAGGAAACAAAAATCCATGAGCGGTTCCGGAAAGGATCCATCTGGATGGGATTGTTTCTCGGAACATCGTTCGGGCTCAGCCTTGTCTCGCTGTCAACACGCACAAGAAGAACAGGATATGTTCCGCATAAGGGCAAATGCTACAGTTGTGGAAAATGCTTTCAGTATTGCCCTGTACATTTAAATAAGACTAGTAATGATAAAGCTTGACGAAAAGGATCTGAAGATTCTCAGAGGGATTAGCACCGGGGCAGGAATTTTTACCCTCATCGTGGCACTTACAATGCTTTTGAGTATTGTCCAGCTGAAGGCTCTCGATCCTCTTGACAATCCCGCAATTGTATCGGTGAAGGAAGAATTTGACAAGGATCATGAAAATGCCGTTAAGGCTGAACAGGTCAGGGCGCTCGATCTGATGGCGCGAAAAGCCTATTTTTCATCCCGAAGGCAGGTTGAAACGGGTTCCTGGCTGCTGATTGCCGGTGCTGTTATATTTGTTCTGTGCCAGAGGCTAATAGCCGGGAGTGAGAAAAACCTGCCTTCGCTTCCGGGAGAAAAATCTGATCAGGTCACGGATAAGGCCCGCTATGCAAAATACCTTGCGGGTACTGTGGCTGTCCTGACTGTGGCTGCAATAATCTCTTCTTTCATTCTGAGAAAGGATTTGCCTGATCTGTCCGGGAAAAGGGTCGCAAAAGCCGAAAAGAGTGATAAGAAAAGAGATAAGGATGCCGCATCACTATCAGTATCGGCCGCAGCCTTTTCCCCCGATCCTGTCAACTTTCCTCATTTCCGTGGTCAGGATGGAAGGGGAATTGCAGGCGGTACAGGTTATCCGGTTGAATGGAACGCAGAAAGCGGAACCAACATAAAATGGAAATCGGGCGTCCCAAAAAGCGGAAAAAGTTCCCCTGTTATATGGGGCGACAGACTGTTTCTCACCGGTGCAGAGGGGAGTGTTTGTGAAGTTTACTGCTTCGACAAGAACACCGGGGAGATCCTATGGACTGCTCCGGCCTCCGGTCTTCCCGGTCAGCCGGATGTTACCCCTGAGACTGATAACGAAACAGGGATAGCAGCTCCGACTGCGGCAACTGACGGGAAATCTGTATGCGCTATTTTCGCAAACGGCAATCTTGTCTGCCTCGACATGGATGGTAAACTTAAATGGGGAAAGAACATTGGAACCCCGGCAAATGTATACGGATATTCCTGCTCAGTAATTTTGCACGATGGTATCCTTATAGTACAGTTCGATTCGGATGAGAAAGTCTCGATGATGGGTTTTGATACCTCCAGCGGTGACCTTAAATGGGAAACTATCAGAAGAGGAAGATCGACGTGGGCTTCCCCATCGATTGCGACATTTAACGGCACTCCCCAGGTACTTATAAACGGCAACCCGGAAGTGGCTGCATTTGATCCGGCTACAGGGAAAGAACTCTGGGCCATTGAAGTCCTTTCCGGCGACGTGGCCCCTTCGCTTGCAATTAACAGTACACATATTTATGCAGTCACTGATTATTCGAGACTCGCAGCGTTAAAACCGGGTCCGGGTCCGTCAATCGTCTGGGAAGACAATATGTTCACATCGGATGTTTCGAGCCCTGTTGCCAACGAGCAGTATCTTTTTATAGCGACCGGCGTGGGCGATGTTGCCTGCTATGATGCAATTAAAGGAGACACTCTGTGGACTCATTACTTCATGGATCAGTTCTATGCTTCACCCATAATTGCTGATGAAAAGGTTTACATTCTCGACCGCAGCGGTTTGATGCATATAGTTAATGCCGGACCTGCGTACAATCTGATTGCTGAATCTCCCATTGGGGAACCTACAGACTGCACTCCGGCATTTTCCGACAAGAGTATTTATATACGCAGTAGAAACAACATTTTTTGCATTTCACAAAATTGAAAGAGGAAACTAAACATACCGAAACCTGCAACTGCAATTCCGGCGCGCTTTCCGTTGATGAAATCACATCGGTTGTCGATTCCGTTGTAAAGGAAACAGGTACAGGAAAGGAAAAAGTGATACTTGTATTGCAGGAAGTCCAGAAAAGGCTTAATTATCTTCCCTCGGAGGCTCTGAAGTATATCTGCAAGGTAACCGATATCACTCCCGGACAAATTTCGGGGGTCTCTACATTCTACTCCCAGTTCAGGCATATCCCGTCAGGGAAACACACTATAAAAATCTGTGCAGGAACCGCATGCCATGTTAAAGGGTCGGAACTTATATCAGAAGCTTTCAAAAGGGATCTCAAGATTACTGAAGACCGGAACAGCTCCCCCGACAATCTGTTTTCGATTGAGGAAGTTGCCTGCCTGGGATGCTGCACACTTGCCCCTGTTGTCCAGATAGACGAAAAGACTTACGGACATGTGAAACCTACAGAGGTGATTGAGATTGTCACGGATTTTCTCAATACTGCCGGGAAAAAGAGTATTCAGAAAAAGGAGTCTGTCAAAGAGGAATATGATGCCGAAGTAAGGATCGGACTCGGATCATGTTGTGTTGCAGGCGGCAGCAGGGACGTGCTTGGCAAACTGCTCGACATACGAGAGTACTATGATCTTAATATTAAAGTTAAACCAGTAGGGTGTGTCGGTGTATGCAACCAGACCCCGCTGCTTGAAATCGTTTCTGACGGCAAGGGAAGTTCCCGGTACACGAATGTCAGAAAAGATCAGGTTGAAGAAATTATACTGAAACATGTTAAGCCGAGGTCCTTTGATAAGAAACTTAGATTCAGGATAAATAATTTTGCTGATTCCTTCCTGTCCGATGATATGGTTTACAGTCCGGTAAATATCCCTGCTGACGCAAGGGAAAATACTCTTAATAATTTCCTTAGTAAACAATTCCATATTGCCACTGTCAACGGTGGTGTCATGAGACCTGATTCATACGATGAATATGAACTTCTCGATGGATTCAGGGCCCTTAAGGCTGTGCTGCTTGCAAATAATCCGAAGGAGGTGATCCAGGTTATTACCGAAAGCGGCCTGAGAGGACGCGGAGGAGCTGGATTTCTGACCGGAAAGAAGTGGGAGATCTCATCGGCGATTAAAGAGAAACCCAAATACGTTGTCTGCAATGGTGACGAAGGTGACCCGGGGGCTTTTATGGACAGGATGATTCTTGAGTCTTTTTCATTCAGGATAATTGAAGGAATGCTTATTGCCGGATTTGCCACAGGGGCCGACCGTGGAATTTTCTACATAAGGGCGGAATATCCTCTTGCTGTTTCAAGAGTTAGGAATGCTCTGAAAATTTGCAGGGAAAAAGGAATAGTCGGGAACAAAATATTTGGATCTGATTTTTCATTTGATATAGATGTATTTGAAGGTGCCGGGGCTTTTGTTTGCGGTGAAGAGACTGCACTTATAGCCTCACTTGAGGGAAAACGCGGAACACCTCACCTGAGGCCTCCCTATCCTGCCGTCAGAGGTTACAATGGACGACCAACACTCGTAAACAATGTGGAGACTCTTTCACTCGTACCCTGGATTTTAAACAATGGTTCCCGTTCTTTCAGCAATATCGGAACCGAAAAAAGCAAGGGAACCAAAGTGTTTGCTCTTGCAGGGAAAGTTGCCCGCGGAGGACTCATTGAAGTGCCTATGGGCACGACAATCCGTGAAATCGTTGAAAAAATCGGCCACGGAGTGGCTGAAGGCAGGTCATTCAAGGCTGTTC
The DNA here is from genome assembly GCA_964555805.1 of uncultured Rikenellaceae bacterium. Taxonomy (GTDB): domain Bacteria; phylum Bacteroidota; class Bacteroidia; order Bacteroidales; family VadinHA17; genus LD21. Next base: position 2,943 of record CAZKTX010000001.1, on the reverse strand, counting down.
AGATCGGCGGACCTTCAGGCGGATGCATACCGGAACGTCTTGCAGATACTCCTGTGGATTATGAGGAGCTTACACGGTTGGGTGCCATGATGGGTTCAGGCGGGATGGTTGTATTGGACGACACCGACTGCATGGTCGACATGGCAAGATACTTCCTTGAATTCACCCACAAGCAGTCGTGCGGGAAATGCACCTACTGCCGGGTGGGAACAAAACAGATGCTTGAGATTCTGACAAGGCTCACCCAGGGAAAAGCCACGATAGCAGAGCTGGACGAACTTGAAAAGCTATGCTACGATGTACAGAAAGGAAGTCTCTGCGGACTTGGTAAAACAGCCCCCAATCCGGTGATTACCGGACTGAGATATTTCAGGGAGGAATACGAAGCCCACACCCGCGGAATATGCCCTTCAAAGAGATGCAGGGATCTTGTAAAATATGATATTACAGACAAGTGCACGGGATGCACTAAATGTGCACAGGATTGTCCGGTTGACGCAATTCCGTTCAGGCCATACGAAAAACATCAGATTGATCAGTTACTATGTACAAAATGCGACAACTGCAGGATTGTTTGTCCGGAATATGCAATTGAACTAGTTTATGCAAAAGATGAAGATCAGAATTGACGATACGGAAGTAGAGGTAACAGAAGGCCAGACGATCCTGGAGGCGGCGCGCATTACGGGAACAGATATTCCTACGCTATGTCACAGGGACGGTGTGGAACACTACTCTTCATGCATGGTTTGCATTGTAAGGGACAGGAAGAAGAATAATTTCATACCTTCATGTTCCGCTCTCGCACAGGAGGGAATGGATATTGACGCCTCGGGAGAAGAGGTTATCAGCCTGAGGAAAAAGGCAGTCAGCCTCCTGCTTTCAGAACACAGGGCTGAATGCGAGGCACAATGCCGGATTGTTTGTCCCATGGGTTACAACATCCCCCTGATGAACAGGCTCCTCATTGCTGGAGAACATGCAGAAGCGGCTGAACTCATCAGGTCCGAAATGAACGGTGGCGAACTGAATTGCATTACATGCAAGGCTTTTTGTGAGAATGCCTGCAGAAGAAAGAAGATTGACACCCCTGTTTCAATCCGGAACATCAGGATTTTTATAAGCAGAAATCTGCCACAAACCGCAAAGTATGAGGTTTCTCCTTTTTTTTCCGGAGGTGATATCAAAAAAAGATTCTCGTCCCGAATTGGTTCGCTGAGCGAAAAGGAGCAGCTTGAATGGGTAAAGGAATGTCCTCAGGATATCAGGAGACACAGGGAAATAACGGATTTCAAAGATGCTTCAGAAGAGGCTGTAAGCTGCATGCATTGCGACTGCCGCGCTTCCGGCGGATGCAGGTTAAGGGACCTGGCGGAGAAGTTTTCGCTTAAGGACCCGAAGGGAAAATTTGTCAGCGCCCCGGTGTCAAAAAAGATAAACAAAAAAACCGGCCTGATTTTTGAAAATGCCAAGTGTATAAAGTGCGGACTCTGTGTAAGGGCAGTGGAAGATTCAACTGACGCACCGGCTCTCTGCTTCATCAACAGGGGATTCGTTTCAATAATCTCGGAACCACTCACTGTTGATTACGCTGAAATACCGGCATCAGTTGCTAAGAAGTGCGTGGAGGTATGCCCGACAGGAGCACTGGCATTTATGGACAATTACAAGGAGTCATGAAAAAACATTGCTTCATATTACTTTTTTTTCTTTCGTCCGCACTGGCTGGCTTTACACAGACTACCGATCAGGAGTGGACAGTGTTCAGGGGCAAGCCCGACCTTACAGGAAATACAACTATTGAGGTTTCTGCAAAACCATCACTGCTATGGAGCTTGCCGGCCACGGGCCGGACAAAATCATCGCCCGTTGTCAGCGGCGGAATGATTTTCTTTGGCAACGATAAGGGTACAGTGATTGCAGTTGGAACCGACGGAAAGAAAAAATGGAGTTATGAAGGCGGATCACCGGCTGAAGCTCCTCCCATGGTTTATGATGATAAGGTCATTATTGGTTTGAATGACGGAACCCTTCATGCAATAAATAAGACCAGCGGAAAACTGGCCTGGAAATACAAGACCGATGGCCAGATAGCAGGTTCTGCAAATGCCTGGTCAACCGGAAAAAAATCCGGAATTGTTATCGGGAGTTATGATTATTTCCTTCATTCTGTTGACCCTTCGAACGGGTTGCTTCAGTGGAAACTCGAAACAATGAATTATGTAAACGGAACCCCGGCTGTCAGCAACAATAATATAGTGTTCGGAGGTTGCGACGGGTTTATCAGAATTGTTGACGCCTATTCAGGTAGGGAAAAAGATACGATTGAAATAGGAACTTATATAGCTTCCTCTCCTGCCCTGTCCGGAGGTAAAGCCTGCTTCGGCGATTATGACGGCAATTTCTTCTGTGTAGATCTGCTCACAGGGAAATTGGCATGGGAAGTACCTGCAGGTGAAACAACCGGATCGGTTGTGGCAATACCGGCAATCGGAAGGAATTCAGTTATAATCGGCAACGAGGACAAGTACCTTTACAGTTATGATATAATTACAGGGAAGCTTAACTGGAAATTCCGTACAAACGGAAGAATAACCGGTTCTGCTGTAATAACTCCCTCCAGAGTGCTTTTCGGAAGTGCCGATGGCAATGTATATTTGCTCGGCTTGACTGACGGCAAAAAGATATGGAACTTCAATGCTGGTTCTCCTGTCAGCAGCACTCCTGCAGTTACAGCTGACAGGTTTTATGTTCTGACGGAGGACGGGCGTTTGCTTGCTTTTGGAACCAGATAACAGGATCTGATCGAACATAATTCATTCTGTTCAGTTATATGTTGAACAGGTTCCGGTATGCCGGATCTGATTGATCTGAAGAAACATTTTAATTACATGAAGATAGTCTATTTGATAACCGGATCGGGAGGATCTTTTTATTGCGGAA